>PLLX01000076.1:52107-52585 GCA_003141415.1 Bacteroidales bacterium | reverse complement strand
AAAGCATTATCGACCTGATATTATATATATTTAAGATCCTTAATTTCAATGACTTTACTGCTCAGGTTTCGTTACGTGATCCGGATAACAAGCAGAAATATATTGGTTCAGATGAGAACTGGGAAAGAGCAGAGCGTGATATTATTGAGGTAGCAGCAGAGAAAAAGCTTGAGACAACTGTAGTAATCGGAGAGGCAGCGTTCTATGGTCCCAAACTCGATTTCATGGTGAAAGATGCAATCGGAAGAAAATGGCAGTTAGGCACAATCCAGGTTGATTATAACCTTCCTGAGCGATTTGAACTGACGTACAATGGAAGTGATAATCAGAAACACCGGCCGGTAATGATCCACCGGACGATCTTCGGATCGATGGAAAGATTTGTAGCTGTATTAATAGAAAATACAGCAGGGAAATTTCCATTATGGCTTGCTCCTGAAAAAGCAGTCATTTTGCCAATAAGTGAAAAATTCAATGA
>PLLX01000076.1:0-52090 GCA_003141415.1 Bacteroidales bacterium | reverse complement strand
GATAATGAATTAAAGAGGATTCCCTACCTTCTTATAATCGGCGAAAAAGAGGTTGAAAATGGAACTTTAGCCGTCAGGAAGCAGGGAGAAGGCGATAAAGGAAGTATGAAAATTGAAGAATTTGTTAATTTCATAAATTCTGAAATTAAAAAAGAAACTGCATTATAATGCACGATAAGTAATTTTAGTATTAATTAAAATAAGGAGGAAAGAGCTATAGCTTTACCAATCAGGCGANNGATCCCCCTGTTTGCCGGATTGTTGATTATCAGAAATTTCTTTATCAGCAAAAGAAAAAGCAAAAAGAGATTAAGGCCAAAGCATCAAAGGTGGTTGTTAAGGAGATAAGGTTTGGACCGAACACCGATGATCACGATTATAATTTTAAGCTCAAACATGCAATGAGATTCCTCGAAGAGGGTGCAAAAGTGAGGGCTTATGTGTTCTTTAAAGGAAGATCAATTTTATTCAAGGAACAAGGTGAAGTTTTATTATTACGTTTTGCCAACGATCTTGAAGAATTTGGAAAAGTTGAACAACTTCCCAGGCTTGAAGGAAAAAGGATGATAGTATCTTTTTCACCAAAAAAGAAAAAATAGTTTTTTAATATATTTGAACGAGAGAAATGCCAAAAATGAAGACGAATCCGGGTGCAAAGAAGAGATTTTCTCTGACCGGAACAGGAAAGATCAAGCGTAAACATGCATTTAAAAGCCACATCCTGACTAAAAAAGCAACCAAACGTAAGAGAAATCTTACCTATGCAGGTCAGGTTGACAAAGCAGATCTTAAAAACGTTAAGCTGCTGCTCGCAATGAAATAGTTGTTTGACGCATTGATAAAATTAATTATAGTATTAACAGAATGTCCAGCACATAAGAGTCTTTTACCGGACCGCTGACATTCAAAAAAAATNNTCAGTCGCTTCAAGAGCAAGAAGAAAAAAAGTTCTTAAGCAGACAAAAGGAAACTTCGGATCAAGAAGGAACGTAATAACAGTTGCAAAGAATACCCTCGACAAAGGAATGGGGTATGCATACCGCGACAGGAAGAAAAAGAAAGGCCTCTTCAGGGCGCTATGGATTCAAAGAATAAATGCGGGTGTTCGGCAGTATGATATGAGCTATTCCGAATTTATCGGTAAACTCGATAAGAAAGGTATTACATTAAACAGAAAAACTCTTGCTGACCTTGCAATGAACCACACTGAAGCTTTTAAAGCAATCGTTGAAACGGTTAAATAAAGAACAATATTATATTAAGAAGAGGGACACGCTTTAGCATGTCCCTCTTCTATTTTACTTCGCCGACATAAACATCCTGCTCCACCTTATACTTTTCAGACCCCTTGCCTCCTTATCGAGTGATAACCATATAAATTTGGGCTTACCAACAATATGATCTTCGGGAACAAAACCCCAATATCTTGAATCTGCAGAATTATGACGGTTATCTCCCATCATCCAGTAGTAATTCATCTTAAAGGTATAGCTGGTAGCCGGGGTATTATTTATAAATATTGTACTCCCATCAACTCTCAGAGCATTATTCTCATAGACATCAATTATACGCTCATAAAGGCAGAGATTAGATGTATCGAGTTTAACAGTTGCACCTTTAACAGGCATCCATATCGGTCCATAGTTATCTTCATTCCAGCCATAAACGGGATTATAAGGGAAAATGTGCGGTGCGTATTCACCTTTTCCGGTATAGACAGGAGATACTTCAGAAACATTTGTAAACTTAGAAATAATCTCAGCATTTCCTTTGGTGAGAGGCAGCAGATATTGTGTTCCGGAAATCATGATCTGGTCTGATTTGGATATGTCAAGCCTTTCAAATGCTTTTGGATTGATAGTGGTTCCGTTTGTGGTGACTACATAAGTTGTTTGTTGGGTATTATTATCAGGAACAATTTTCCCGTTAACATAAAGCACACCCTTTTTGATAGTCACAGTATCTCCGGGAATACCTATACACCTTTTAACATAATTATCTCTTCTGTCAACCGGCCTGTATATTACAGTATATTTATCCCAGACTTCTTTTCTTGCCTTCTGCATATAGTAATTTTTGGGCTTATATACAGATCCCCCCTCCATCTCCTTTATCTCTCTGGCTCTTCTTCTTACAATCTCATAATAGCTTGTCGTCTGTTCCTCTACAACAACGGTATCTCCTGCCGGAAAATTAAAAACAATCGGATCGTTGTTCTTCACTTTACCTGCTCCATATAGCCTTTTATATGGCCAGATGATGAGATTTGACCATGATTTACCATTGGTGAGCGGCATTGTATGTTGTGTAAAAGGAAAAGCAATCGGAGTATTCGGCATTCTCGGTCCATATGCAAGCTTGCTTACAAAAAGGTGATCACCAACCAGCAATGATTTTTCCATCGAAGGAGTCGGAATTCTATAATTCTGAAAAAGGAAAATATTTATAAGAGAAACTGCAATGACGGCGAATATCAGCGCATCCATCCATTCAACAAAAGCACTGTTTTTTCCTGTTCTTTTTTTCCAGAATGTCCAGTTAACTTTCTCACTGATATATAAGTCGTAGATAACAGCCAATCCGATGAGGAACCAGTAATTTCCAATCCAGATTACTACAAGAATATAAAGAAATGCAACGATCGCAAACTTTATGTTTTTCTTTGTAAAAAGTTTATTCATAATAAAACTGTTTTATTGAGCCGGTAAAAATAGAAATAATTATCAGAATCCCATTACATCATTCATTGTGAACACTCCTTTTCTGGAATGTATAAACTCCGCTGCGACAACCGCACCTAGTGCGAACCCTTTCCTGTTTTTGGCTTCATGCCTAAGGCTTATTGTGTCAATATCTGAATCCCAGGTGACTGTGTGAGTTCCGGGGACCTGCCCCACACGGATAGAACGGATTGGAACACAATCATTCGTTTTATCTTTCTCAAAACACCAATTCTTATACTCTGAATGCTGCTCAATTATACCTCCTGCAAGCGTTATTGCGGTACCACTTGGTTCATCCAGCTTTTTTGTATGATGAATCTCCTCAATTGATACATTATAGGCATGATAGCGTTCCATTTGTTTTGCCAGTTCAGTATTAAGTCTGAAAAGCAGGTTGACACCAATACTGAAATTTGAAGAGTGAATAAAGGCTGTCTTATTCCTATTACACACCGCAACAACATCATTATACCTTTCAAGCCACCCGGTTGTGCCGGATACAACCGGAATCTTTTCATTAAGGCATTTACATATATTATTGAATGCTGCCGCCGGTGAAGAAAACTCAATCGCAACATCAATCCCGTTCAGGTTAACCTTATTTATATCATTCTCATTATTCTGATCTACAATAAGTTTGACAAAATGACCCCGTTTAATGGCTATGGACTCAATTTCGTGACCCATTCTTCCATAACCGATTAATGCAATGTTCATAATCAATTGTTTTTGCGAAATTACCTGTTTTGTAATAGCATACATCATTAAAAATCAACAAAATTCTTAAAGAGAAGTTAAATTATTATCTAATAATTCGTTAAATTTTTAAGAAATTACTGCGCTGCCAATTGAAATAGATAGAAATAATTAAATATGTCGTAAACAGGTTTTGATTAATAACCAACTGATACTATTATTAATAATAGAAACTTACCGGTAAAATGGTGCTATTAATGAATATTTATTTCAATGATTGTTGAGATATTGCCTTATATAATTACATTTCATACTGAATTCTATATGTTTCAATTTATTTCAATATATTTCCTTTTAAGAAAAAACCAACTATGAAAATCTCAATCCTCTCATTATCAATAATAAGTATGATAATAACCGGCTCATTTACACAAAAAGAAAAAGCTGACCTCGTAATCATCAACGCGAAGGTTCTTACCATTGATAAAGACAATCCTACAGCTCAGTCGATAGCAATTAAAGGTGAAAACATAATTGCCGTAGGTACCACGTCTGAAGTATCAGCCCTGATAGAAAAGGGGTCGACAAAAGTTATTGATGCCGGAGGAAGGTTTGTGATTCCTGGTTTTAATGATGCTCATGTGCATTTCGGCCCTCTTGATCCTGACTATATTGAACTCCGTTATACCACTGACCCTTCAGTCATAACATGGAAGGTTAAGGAGCAGGTTGCAAAGTCCAGGCCAGGGGAACTTATCAGAGGAGGCCACTGGGAACATGAGATGTTTAATGACAAAAAATGGCCCACGAAAGAACTTATAGATAAGGTCTCTCCCGACAACCCTGTAATGCTCAGCAGGGCCGACGGACACTCTGTTCTCGTTAACTCTTATGTACTTAAAGCATCAGGTATAACGAAAAATACTCCCGATCCATTTGGTGGAGTGATACAAAAGGATCCTGTAACCGGTGAACCTACAGGTATTATTAAGGAAAATGCTCAGGAGCTGATTAAAACCGGAGAAATAAAGCCGGTGCGAACTGCTGAAGAAGAAAACACAAGATTATGGCAGGGGTACCTTCTTGCATTGAAAGAAGCCCGTGAATTTGGAGTTACCAGCGTACAGATCCCGGGAGATGCAGATTTTGAAGCTTATGAAAAACTTCAGAAAGCAGGTGAACTCACCTGCCGGATAGATATTGGAAAAGCACTTACTGCAGATACACTTCTTCTTAAAAACTATCTTGAACTTGAAAAACATTATCCAAAAGAGGGTAACTGGATCAGATTCGGGTACCTGAAAGCTTTTATGGATGGCACTTTAGGTTCAGGAACCGCACTAATGTTTGAACCATTTTCCGATAATCCATCCACATCGGGACTCGCCCTGATGCCATATGAAGAGATGGAGAAAATGATTATAACAGCCGATAAGTTAGGATTCCAGATAGGCGTTCATGCAATTGGTGATAAAGGGAATAATTGGGTATTAAACGCTTATGAGAAAGCTGAAAATGTGAATGGGAAACGAGACAGCCGTCATAGAATTGAACATGCACAAACACTTCAACCTTCGGATATTCAACGTTTTGCCAGGCTTGGAGTAATTGCATCAATGCAACCGACACATTGTATCTCCGACAAGAAATTCTGCGAAAAACGTATTGGCGCTGAACGATCTAAAGGTGCATATGCATGGAAAGGTCTTGCAAACGCCGGAGCAATCCTTGCTTTTGGGACAGATTATCAGGTTGAACCACTTAATCCGATGGAAGGACTTTATGCTTCAGTTACACGTAAAGACAGGCTTGGCGAAGAAGGTGAAGGCTGGCACCCCGAGCAGAAGATAAAAATGCAGGATGCAATAAAATACTATACTCTCGGTTCAGCTTATTCACAGTTTATGGAAAACAGAAAAGGCATGATTAAACCTGGCTATCTGGCAGATATTGTAATCGTAGACAAGGACCTCTTAACAATTCCTGAGAATGAGATCATGAAGACGAAGGTGGATTATACAATTACCGGAGGGAAAGTCGTGTTTAATTCAGGAAGATAGGGAATACAAGATCTTCATCGCCTCTTCCCTGCTTGACCCGCAAAACTCCGGTTCAGCATTAAAATCAGAACAAACTTTTGGTTTGTCTGGGTCACTATAGATTGAACACTTATAATCATCCATCAGATGGATGCACCTCACTCCTGCCAGCTTGCCGCCAGGCAACCCCGGTATATATGAAGAAATAGACAATGCAACGCAGCATGCTCCACAATTAAAACGACATTCCATAGGTGATGTAGAATAAGGCATAAAGGGCTTAATAAAAAAATCCAAATCAAATTTTTATGAATACAAAGGTATTAAAATCGGCATAAAGAAAAAACTAAGCCGTTGTACCATTGTGCCGTTGTGCCATTAAACGGTTACGCCTTTGTGCGTAATTATTTTCTTAGTATTTTTACGAAAAATAATTCATATGAGAATTGATATTATTACAGTCTTGCCGGAATTGCTTGAGAGCCCATTTAATCATTCAATAGTTAAAAGGGCTAAGGAGAAAAAACTGGTTGAGATAAATATTATTAATCTTCGCGATTTTACTAATGACAAATACAAAAGTGTAGATAATTATGCATTCGGCGGAGGAGCAGGAATGATTATGATGATTGAACCAGTCTATAAGGCTCTTGAAAAACTTAAAAGTGAGAGAGAATATGATGAAATAATCTATACCTCACCTGACGGAGAAAAATTTAATCAGAAATTAGCTAACCATCTTTCACTTAAAAACAATATTATAATTCTTGCCGGTCACTATAAGGGTGTAGATCAAAGAATTCGCGATTATCTGATAACCAGGGAAATATCCATAGGAGACTATGTATTATCAGGAGGTGAATTACCTGCCGCTGTCATTACCGATGCGATAGTGAGACTTATTCCTGGTGCTATCTCCGATGAACAGTCTGCACTCTCCGACTCCTTTCAGGATGATCTTCTTGCACCTCCCGTTTATACAAGACCAGCTGATTTTAATGGATGGAAAGTACCAGAAATACTTCTTTCGGGCCACACGGCAAAAATCGAAAACTGGAGACATGAACAGTCGGAAGAAAGAACAAGGAGACTAAGGCCTGATCTATCAGTGGAGGAGTAGTATTGTCGTGCAGTCTTGAAGTCATACAATCGTATAGAATTGCATTAATGCAAATTCAACTTATTCAACTATTAAACTCCTTCAACCTCTTCAACTTCTTCACCGTAGTTGATTTTGAAAATACAAAAAGCTTTTGTAAGATTGTATGCATATTTAATCATTTCTTATATATTTAATAATCAACAACATGAATACTCAGGATTATATTAACCGGGAAGACAAATTTGGCGCTCATAATTATCATCCTCTTCCGGTAGTTCTCGAAAGAGGAGAAGGACCATTTGTTTGGGATGTTGAAGGTAAAAGATACTTCGATTTTCTGTCAGCCTATTCAGCAGTGAATCAGGGCCATTGCCACCCGGCAATTGTAAAAGCATTAACAGATCAGGCAAAAAGGCTCACACTGACTTCCAGGGCATTTTATAATTCTGTACTTGGTGAATACGAAGAATATGTTACAAAATATTTTAAATACGACAAGGTTCTACCAATGAATTCGGGAGCAGAAGCTGATGAAACCGCTCTGAAGCTTTGCCGTAAATGGGCTTATAAGAAGAAAGGTATTAAATCAAACAATGCCAAGATCATTGCCTGCGAAGGTAACTTTCATGGCCGGACAATTTCAATAATTTCAATGTCTACTGATCCCGATGCCAGGGATGATTACGGACCATTTACTCCCGGCTTTATCATCATACCTTATAATGATTTAAAGGCCCTGGAAAATGCTCTCAGAGATCCCGATGTCGCAGGTTTTCTTGTTGAACCTATCCAGGGTGAAGCTGGTGTTTTTGTTCCCGATGAAGGCTATCTGAGAAAGTCGTATGAGCTCTGCAAATCAAAAAATGTACTATTTATTGCTGACGAGGTACAGACAGGGATCGCCCGAACAGGTAAATTGCTTGCATGCGATCACGAAGGTGTTCGTCCCGATATTCTGATTCTTGGAAAAGCCTTGTCGGGAGGAGTTCTGCCAGTATCCGCCGTACTTGCTGATGATGAGATAATGCTAACTATCAAACCAGGAGAACATGGTTCAACCTTCGGAGGTAATCCTCTTGCTGCTAAAGTTGCTGTTGCAGCACTCGAAGTTGTTAAGAATGAAAAACTCGCTGAAAACGCTGATCGTCTCGGTAAGATATTTCGTCATGAATTCAGTAGTATCAAGTCAGACATGGTTGAACTTGTCCGTGGAAAAGGGCTTTTAAATGCTGTAGTTATTAAACCAAAGAATGGGAAAGAAGCCTGGGATGTTTGTCTGGCGATGAAAGATAAAGGGCTGATTGCAAAACCTACGCATAATCATATTATCAGATTTGCTCCTCCTCTCGTTATCACAGAAAAGCAACTCATGGAAGCAATAGAATTAATTAAAGAAGCATTTAAACTCTTTGAATAATAACTCATTATGAAAATAAATGTTGCATTGAAATATCTCATACGAATCCTTCCTGTTCTAACAATCCTTTTTATTTTTTCATGTAAAGGGAATCGTGAAGTCACTGTCAAAGAGCTTCAGGGACATATTAAATATCTTTCATCAGATTCCCTCAGGGGAAGACTGACAGGATCAGCAGGTGATAGTCTGGCTGCAGAGTATATAAAAAACAAACTTGTATCCTATGGACTGATCCCTCTTTCAGGAGATGGGTTGCAAAGGTATAAAGTTACAAAAAGAGTTCTGGCAGGTAAATCCAATTCTCTGTCGGTCAACGGAATAAACTACACTATTGATAAAGATTTTACACCATTTGCTTTCAGTTCAAACTCCGGATTGGAAACAGAGGTTATTTTTGCCGGATACGGATTCAACATTAAAGGCGACAGTTTAAAATGGAATGACTATAATGGAATAGATGTAAAAGGGAAATGGGTAATGATGCTTCGCGGTGACCCGGAACCTGAAAATAATAAAAGTCCGTTTATTCCTTTCANNGCAGACAGGGATAAAGCACTTTTAGCAAAAGATATGGGAGCAGCCGGTGTCCTGATGGTTTCAGGTCCTGTATTCGATCCACAGGATGCTTTTGAATCGCTCAACTTAGAAGGTTATTCGGTTGATATCCCTGTTTTGAGAATTAAAAAAGAGGTAGCTGATATCATTTTAGCAAAATCAAAGAATACGATTGCCTCTCTTGAGAAAAAACTTAATGACGCGAAAAACCCGTTGTCATTTTCTACCAGGGTTACTGTGAATGGGAAAGCTGAAATTGTCAGGGAGTTGGCAAATACAAGGAATGTTGTAATGTTGCTTCCAGGGCAGGACCCAAAGCTTAAAGACGAATATATAATTCTTGGCGCCCATTTTGATCATCTTGGTATGGGTGGACCAGGTTCCGGAAGCAGGGCATTAGACACAATCGGCATTCATCATGGTGCAGATGATAATGCATCCGGCGTAGCCATGATGCTTGAGCTTGCTGAAAAATTTGCCGGAACAAAAGGAAGTCATAAAAGAAGCATTATATGCCTATCCTTTAGCGGTGAGGAGGAAGGGCTCCTGGGGTCAAAACATTTTGTTGATGATCCCGGGATAAAGCTTTCCAAAGTGAATGTGATGATAAATATGGATATGGTTGGCAGATTAAATGCAACAAATAATCTGGATATCTCCGGAGTTGGAACTGCGACAGGGCTGAAAGATATTGTTTATGCTCATAGCGACACTTCAATAATTAAACTTACCCTTTCAGAAGAAGGTTACGGTCCATCGGATCATTCCTCATTCTATGGCAAGAATATTCCGGTTTTGTTCTATTTTACTGGGGCTCATATGGATTATCATACACCAACCGATACGTGGGAAAAAATAAACTTCAAAGGTATGGTTGAAGTCTCCGGTTTGATTTTCAATGTAGCAAAAGAGCTTGCATCAGAGAATTCAAGGTTACAATTTAAAGAAGCAGGTCCGAAAGCAGAGATTAACAGGTATCCCAGGAGAAAAGGAGTTACACTGGGTATTATGCCCGATTTCGCAGGAGTTATTAAAAACGGTTTGCGCGCTGATTTTATCACTCCGGGAAAACCTGCAGCCCTGGGAGGAATGCAAAAAGGAGACATAATTACTTTTATTAACGGAAAACAGGTTAATAATATCCAGGATTATATGTTCAGAATGGGTCAGCTTAAACATGGTCAGACAATCAGCGTTGAAGTTTTACGTAACGATAAAAAAGTGGTTTTAGTGATACAATTATAAAGGAATATGCGTCTAAGGCCTATCTGAACTTAAAAAATTCCCAAATGAAAAAATTTATTCTATGGTTTCTGGCATTCCTGATAACGTTTAGTGCTGCAATCTATCAGCGCATGACCGGACCTACCTATCCGAAGCGAATAAAGGTTTCAGTTAATAATACTGTCCATGAACTAAAGCTATTGCGCAGCCTTAGTCTTAGTGAAAAAGCTGAAGTAAGACTCGATCTGAACGATTCGAATATCAGGGCCAGGCTTTTCTTTAAACAGTACAAATCTGCTAACGAATATCAGGTTGAAGAATTTTCTTACAGAGCTGATCCAAAACATGCAGGATTCTTCGCAGATATTCCACAGCAACCTGTTGCCGGTAAATTGCAATATTATATTGAGATTACCGATTTGAATGGATCTCATCCATATCTCAAAGAAAGTCCGGTAGTTATAAGATTCAAAGGTGATGTACCAGCTTTTGTCTTGATTCCTCATATACTATTAATGTTTATTGCTATGCTTTTCTCTACACTTGCCGGATTAATGGCATTAATAAAATATCCTCTGTATAAGAAATATGCCTTATGGACCTTAATCTTTTTTATTGCAGGGGGTATGGTGCTAGGTCCTATTGTTCAGTATTATGCATTTAGCGATTTCTGGAGCGGGATTCCATTTGGATGGGATCTGACTGATAATAAAACACTTATTGCATTAATATTCTGGATTTTAGCTGTTGTCATGAACAGAAAAAGTGAGAGACCACTCTATACTGTCCTGGCTGCATTAGTACTTCTGCTGGTATTTTCTATACCTCACAGTCTGTTTGGTTCAGAGTTAAATTACTCCAGCGGTACTGTAACTCAGGGAATAATTCTTAACTTTTTCTGAAATTTCTTTTAAAATTTCTTAAATTGAGTGCAACATTAAAAAATTTACCCCGTCTATTGATTAGAAATTTAATAGAAGGTGGGTGCAGCAACACATATAAAAACTAGTCTTTACGTAAAGATGGCAAATGTAGAAGCGGCATTCAGAAACCTACACCAGGATCTTTTGGACGGGTGTAAAAATGGCGACCAGAAGGCACAGTTTCAGATCTACAAGTTGTACTACAAAGCTATGTACAATACAAGTCTGAGGATTGTAAGTGACACAATGGAAGCTGAAGATATAATGCAGGAATCATTCCTGTCGGCCTTTGAAAAAATTGACACTTATTCAGGAACTGTAAGTTTCGGTGCATGGCTCAAAAAAATAGTAGTTAACCGGTCACTTGATGCCCTGAATAAAAGAAAAGCGGTCTTTGAAGATATTGAGGCACATGTTGGTATAAGAGATGAAAGCGGCGAAGATACCGCCAGATATGAGGAGATTGATGTCAGGGTTGAAGAGGTAAAAGAGGCTATTGAAAGACTACCCGATGGATACAGAGTTATATTATCTCTCTACCTTCTTGAAGGGTACGATCACGATGAAATAGCAGAAATACTTTCAATCAACAGCAGTACATCACGATCACAACTTTCAAGAGCAAAACAAAAACTCATTGGAGAATTAAAAGGAAAATGAAAAATTCTACGGATATGAAAAGCATAGAGGACATAATCAGGAACAATAAGGATTTTTTCGATGACGCAGAACCTTCGACAGGTCACTTGGAAAGATTTAACAGGAAGCTTGAAAAAAGGTTTCAGGTCAATACAATTAAAAGAAGTATTGTCCCTTACCTGCTAAAGGCAGCTGTAGTAACCCTTCTGATCACTCTCTCTTCACTATGGACATGGGACCATTTTATCCGTACCGGCAGCAGCAGGATGACACTCGGACAGATCTCTCCTCAATACAAAGAGGTTGAAAACTATTACGTTCACCAGGTAAACCTTATGGAAGGGGAAATCGTAAATGTAGATCTGAAAAATAATCCGGCACAAAAAACGATGCTTATGAAAGAGATGAAAAGCATGGATTCAACATATGTCTCTTTGCAGAAAGAACTCAAAGCAAATCCAACCGATGAAAGGATAATAAATGCAATGATAGAGCATTACCAGACTAAACTAGAAGTCATGACTTATATAGTAAATCAGCTTAAAACAATCAGGAATGATAACCATAATAAGAAGGAAAATGAAAAAGTCAGATTATAAACCAGGAATGTTCTTCTTCATATCACTCTTTTTAATTTCTTTCACATTATCTGCACAGGAGGTAACAAAGGAATTCCATAAGGAGTATACTGCAGGGACAAAAACACTTGATATAAGCAACAAGTACGGAGATGTGGAAATTCAGAGTTGGGATAAGGACCAGATAATTATCAATGTTAAAGTAACTGTTGATATGTCGAATAAAGAAAAAGCCCAGAGATTCCTTGACCAGATAGATATTCAATTTTCAGAAGGTACCAATGTGATCTCGGCAAAAACTGTGATTGATGACAGTTTCAATTTTTCAGGATGGGGCGATTCAAAAAAATTCAGAATAGATTATAACATAAAAATGCCTGTTGGAACTGATCTGACTCTTACAAACAAATATGGGAATACAGATATCGATGAGCTTCACGGATTAATGGATATTGAGATCAAGTATGGCAATCTTACTGCCGGAAAACTTACCAGAGGAAATATTAAACCTCTGAGCAAACTTGTCCTGGCTTACGGAAAAGGAACAATTGATGAAACAGGTTGGCTCGATCTTAATGAAAGATATGTCGGAAGCATGGAGATAGCAAAAAGCCAGGCACTACTTCTTGATAGTAAGTATTCCAAGATAATGATAGGTGAAACCAGTTCAATTGTAGGTGAAAGTAAGTATGACAATATTAAGATTGAAAACATAAATAACCTGGTCCTTGAGAATGGATATACAGAAGTCAACATCGGTGAACTGACAAAAAAGCTCACTTATAATGGAAGTTATGGCTCATTTTCAATAGATCGCATCCCGGCCGGATTTGAATCCTTAGATGTGGAAACACATTATATGGGAGTTAAACTTGGAATCGAAGAATCAGCCAGCTATAAACTCGAAGCAAAAGTCACGTATGGCGGATTGAAATACAATGAAGACAATTTTAAAAATCAAAGACGCATTGTTGAGAACAACTCACATGAGGTATCCGGAACAGTCGGAAATGAAGAAAACCCTTCATCAAGAGTTAATATACTTGCATCATATGGGAATGTAAAGCTCAATTAATAACTACCTTACAATATATATTTCAAGGCGGGAATGTTACAACATTTCCGCCTTTTTTTGCAGCAATATCATTTAAATGCAGTCTTTAATATGAAGAAAACGAAGAGTCAGAAAGTTCTTTAAATTTTAAGATGCAGGAAAATGAAAATTGACAAAAAAATATCAGGTCTGTTAATTTTAGTACTTATTACAACCACCCTTTCAGCGCAAAATAATAATTGCAATATCAAAAAAACTTTCCCAGTCAATAAGGGAACAACCCTCAGACTTTCAAATAAATATGGAGATATAAATGTGATCACAGACAAAAATGATTCGCTCTTTGTTTGTGCAACGATTACAATAGTACAGGATAATAATGACCTGGTCCAGAAAAGTATGAAACTCGTCACTATCAGCACCAACAAATTAAAAGACACAGTTTTCGTTTCAACATTATATGATAAGAAATTTTTTTCTGAGGCATTAAGGCAAGGAAGGAAAAGCTTCAGTGTTGACTACTTTATCAAAATGCCTTCTTATATGGATCTTACTATTACCAATGAGTTTGGCAATGTCTCAGTAGAAGAGCTTTCAGGAACATTAAATGTCAGGCTTTCCCAGGGCAATCTAAGTGCGAAGAGACTGACAAAAGGAAATGTAAAGCCGATCAGCACTATTTATGCTGACCATAGTAATGTAAATATCGATGAATTGAACTGGATGACTTTAACCCTTCAAAATTGTCCATCGGTCAATATCGAAAAAGCACAGGCGCTTATGATGACTTCAGTTATCTCAAAAATATCGATGGGAGATATCAGTTCAGTAGTCAGCAATTCTAAATCTGACAGTTATAATATCAAATCAATAAATAATATTGTGTCAGAAAGTACCTACTCTGAATATGAAATTGGAAGGCTTAACGGACAATTAAAGTCTAAGGTAATATATGGCTCAATAAGTATCTCAGATTTGAATAAAGGGTTCAGCAGCATCGACATTGTTGCAGGGCAGGCCCAGGTAACCTTAAAAACCGGGCATGGTATATCATTTATGGCCGATATTATTGCAGCGGATGCAATGGTAGATTTTACTGCAGTAAAATACCCGGGGATCAAAAAAACTGAAAGCAATTTTTCAACTACTCTTCTTGGAACTGCGGGACCTGATAAGGAGACAAAATCTCTTATAAGGATCAGGGCAACTTCAGGGAAGTTGACTATTCAATAAATTGCCACAAAGGCGGTTCTCTCCTACCTTTTTTACCCCCCGCCCCTCAATATAGGGGGTCTATCACCAAATGATTTTTCTCTGTGCTTCTCTGTGCCTCTCTGTGACAGTTCCTATTTTCCCATTTCTTACTTTTATATTGTGACTTTTGTTTTTATCTTATCCCCTCATCCTTATAAATGAATATGCCTTCCTTGCCATCAGAAGTAGCAAACCCTCTGAACATACCACTGGAATTGAAAGGCATAGAAATATTACCATATTTGTCCATGCATACAACTCCACCACTCCCTCCTGCCTTGACAAGCTTATCATTTACTACAAGCTCTGAAGCTTCCCTGAGAGTAAGACCTTTATATTCCATTAAGGCTGAAATATCATGTGCAACGGTCCATCTTATGAAATATTCGCCATGACCTGTTCCTGAAACGGCACAAGTGTTATTATTTGCATAAGTACCGGCTCCGATAATGGGTGAGTCACCTATCCTGTTATATCGTTTATTTGCCATACCTCCTGTTGATGTTCCTGCAGCCAGGTTTCCGTTTTTATCAAGAGCGCAGCACCCGACTGTACCATTCTTCTCTTTTTTTAATATTTCCTGAAGTTCGTTAAATCGCTTTTCAGTATAAAAATATGATGGTGGAACAATTTCAAGACCTTGTTCTTTAGCAAATTGTGAGGCACCTGCTCCGGCGAGCATTACATGTGGAGAATTTGTCATTACCCTTCTGGCTGCCGTGATAGGATTCTTTATATCTGTAACACCAGCCACTGCACCTGCAGCAAGATTTGATCCATCCATAATAGCTGCATCAAGTTCATTTCTGCCCTCATGAGTAAAAACTGCCCCCTTTCCTGCATTGAAGAGAGGATTGTCTTCCATGGTTCTGATCGTCTGTTCAACAGCATCGAGAGCTGATCCGCCTTCAGCAAGAATCTTCTTTCCTTTACTAATTGCTTCAACGAGTGATGCCCTGTACTCCTTATCCAGCTCAGGGGTAAGATTCTCTTTTGTCATTCCGCCTGCACCGCCATGGATTACTATTGCCCACTCCTGTTTTTGTTTTGAAGCACTTATAGCCTGACCTGATGCTGTTTTCTTATCAGTTTTACAAGAAGAAAGTATTAATCCGAAGATCAGCAATGCTTCAAGAATTATCATTTTTCGTTTCATTGTTGTTCGTATTGAATTTGTAATATTTTCAAAGAAATTTTCAAGTCCCTCCCTCCTTGAAGAGGGATTTAGGGAGAGACAATCTAAAAATCCATCTCCACAACCGTAATACCTGCTCCTCCAAATTCCACATGTTCATCGCGGAAGGATTTTACAACATCAACTGTGGCAAGATATTGCCTCACAAGCTGTCGAAGTATCCCATTGCCTTTACCATGCAGTATTCTAAGATTGCGATGTTGCACAATAAGTGCATTATCAATAAGGTCCCTGACCTGATTAATGGCCTCTTCTCCCCTGATACCACGAATATCGATTTCAGGCTTAAAATTAATATTGCGCTGAACCAGACCCGGATCATTTTCCCTGAAAACCTGATTAGCCTTAAGGCTCTTTTTCAGGTCAGATCTGGTTATTCTCTCAATTTTGTCGAGCGGGACAAAAAATCTCAGGCTACCTGTTTCAACCTGAACCATTTTATCTTTTATCTCAATTACCTCACCTGCGGCCTGAGTATCAATCATCCTGACGGCATCTCCGGGTTTAAGCGGATGTACGTGGGAAGGAGAAGGTACATGTTTTTCCTTTACAGTTTCAGGCTCAAGTTTAATTCTTTTTGCTCGCTTACCCAATATGGCAATCTTCTCTTCCGATTCAGTCTCTAATGGTTTTGTATCCTCTTCAATTACATTTTTAAACTCTTCAAGATGCTGCCGGATATCTTTAGTTTTTTCTTTTTCTGCCTGTGACTCTTTAATCTGACGGATGGTATTCTCAATCATCCGGTTAGATTCTTTCAGCAATTGCTGAGCATCGTTTTTAGCTTTTGTGATGATCTCTTTTCTGAGAGTCTTGGCTCCTGAAAGTTCCTTTTCATATTCAGCCATTAACTCTTCTAATCTTTTCTCCTGTTGCCTGATACTCTGCCGTTTGGTCTCCCAGTATCGTTTATCCCGGGCAATATCTTTGAGATGCCTGTCATAATTAATGTTTTTTATTCCGACTTTTTCTGAAGCTACTTCAAGTATATCTTCAGGAAGTCCTATTTTTCGTGCAATTTCAAATGCAAAAGAGCTGCCTGGTTTACCGATTGTAAGCTGAAAGAGAGGTTGCATAAGATGGTTGTCAAAAGCCATAGCACCATTGACTATTCCGTCTGTAAGAGATGCAAAATGCTTCAGATTAGTGTAATGCGTTGTGATTACACCAAATACCTTCTTCCTGTTCAACTCCCCAAGGATAGCTTCGGCTATTGAACCTCCCAGCATCGGTTCCGTTCCTGTACCGAATTCATCAATAAGAATCAGTGTCTTATCATTACCGTTCTTAACGAAGTATTTCATGTTAATAAGATGAGAACTATAAGTACTTAAATCATTATCAATACTTTGTTCGTCACCAATATCAATTAAAATATTTTTAAATATCCCCGTTTCTGATCCATCGGCAACCGGAATCGTCAAGCCGCATTGCAACATGTACTGAAGCAGTCCGACCGTCTTAAGACATACCGACTTACCACCTGCATTGGGACCAGAGATCAATAATATTCTGTTCTCATCATCAAGCACAATCTCGAGAGGTACCACTTTTCTACCGGCAGACTTCTCAAATGTCATTGAGAGCAGAGGATGGATTGCACCTCTCCATGCCAGAAATGGTTTGTTTGAAAGAACAGGTTTTATTGAGTGAAGATGGTTACTAAGAATTGCCTTTGACCGTATGAAATCAATTTCACCAAGGAATATATTTGATTCAAGAAGATCATCGATATAGGGTCTAATATTATCTGCAAAGGCCGTCAGAATCCTGACAATCTCCCTTTTTTCCTCGTATTCAAGTTCAACGATATCATTGTTGATTTCAACAATCTCCTCGGGTTCAATAAAAACTGTCTTTCCTGATGCTGACTGATCATGAATGAGGCCTTTTATCTTTCTTTTATCATACGAACTTACAGGGATTACTCCTCTGCCGTTTCTCACTGAAACTGAAGTATCCGAATCGACTATTCCATCAGACTGTGCCTGTTTAAGAATTGCATTCAGCCTTTTGGTTACATGTATGCTTTTCCCGATAAGCTCAGCTCTTATCTCTTTCAACCGCGTGGAAGCATTATCCTTTACCACTCCTCGTTTGTCAATAATTCTGTCGATTGAGTCAAGAACATAAGGATAAGTTTTAACTGAACTGCACATAGAACTCAGAACAGGATACTTTGCAGCATCTTTATTTTTGAAGAAATTCAGAATTATTTTAACAGTTTCAAGTGAACGTTTAAGATCAAACACTTCCTGTACTTCTGGAAATGTACCTTCAATCCTTATATTATTCAGACAATCAGAAATCTTATAGTAATGCTCAGATGGGAAAAAATCTTCAAATATAAGGATCTGCTGAAATTCATATGTTGCAGATAATATGTGAGATAAATTATCGTAATCATCAATGAATTTAATTTCATCCACCTTTTCGAGTCCCATCGGACTAAGACATTTTTCACTCAGCAGATTTCGTATCCTGTCAAAACCTATCTTATTTTCAAAATTCTCCGGATAAATCATGTTTAAAGATAAAAGACAAAAATAAAAGACATAAGTTAAAAGGCAAAAGTAAAAAGAAATAAGGGAAGTATAGCGGGGAAAGAAACATCTCCATACTTTCTTTGCCTCATTCCCCTGGCCACCCCTACAGTCGGGCTCCTTGCTAAATTTACCCATTGGTCAAATTCTTTACGCTCGGCCACCTTCTCCCAGGAGAGAAGGTGGTAATACGGTTATATTCAATGCAATTGCCCCTCCCTCATGGTGGAAGGGTTGGGCAGAGGCGATATCCACACGTTAATTATTGTTAAATCATATTGTCAAATGCTGATATGGGGTTTCATTTTTATATACATTTGAATCATGTGATTAAAAACCTTAATAATAAATCCATGAAAATTAAGAGAATCTCAACCGCATTATTGATCCTTCTTTTTTACCCGGCATGGTTAATGTCGCAGAGCGAAAATGTTGACCTCGGAATGATTTATAAAATCAAGCAGGAAGGTTTAAAGAATTCAAATGTCGAAGATATAGCATTCTGGCTAACTGATTTTATCGGTCCGAGACTGACTGCCTCCAGCGGGTACAGCCATGCAAATGAGTGGGCAAAAAAGAAAATGGAAGAATTTGGATTTCAGAATGTAAGGATTGAAGCTGCAAAGGATTTCAGTCGTGGTGGCTGGGATAACCTCAAAACTTATGCAGCAATGACTGCTCCATACTATTCAAATTTCGCATGCAATCCGGTTGCATGGTCGGGAAGTACAAACGGCATTGTAAAAAGTGCGGTTGTTTTCCTGGATGTTAAAGCAGATAGTGACCTTGTGAAGTACAAAGGAAAAGTTGCAGGGAAAATTGTCCTGATGCCTTCCTCTGCAACTTATGAGGTTAGCTATGAACCCCTTGCAAGCCGTCTGACTGATGCACAATTAAAAGATCTCTCAATGGCTTCTTCATCTGCACCATCAAGAAGGCCACTCTTTGACCGTGTTGCAATGATGGCTCAACGGGCCTTGCGATCAAAAATATATGATTTCCTTAAGAGTGAAGGTGCTGCAGTGATTCTGAATAGCTCCGGAACTTTTAATGTACCAAGGTCAAATGGTGAAAATTACAAATCAGGTGATAAAGAACCGATTGCAGAGTTAAATCTTCCAATTGAAGATCATGGCAGAATGGTTCGTCTGCTACAACACAGCGTTCCTGTTGAAATGGAGATTGAAATACAAAACAAATTCTTTGACAGCCCAACTGTTTATAATGTAATAGGTGAAATACCCGGTACAGACAAACTTCTTAAAAATGAAATAGTCCTTCTGGGTGCACACATTGATTCGTGGAATGGCGGTACCGGAGCAGCAGATAATGGATCAGGATGTATTGTAATGCTGGAAGCTCTACGAATCCTTAAAAGTCTCGACATTGCTCCTCGCAGAACAATCAGGATAGCTTTGTGGGGTGGTGAGGAACAGGGTTTATACGGATCCTCGGGTTATGTGGAGAAGTATCTTGTCGATCCTGTAACCAAAGAACACAAAGCTGATTATGATAAGTTTGCTGCATATTTTAACATGGATAATGGTTCAGGAAAATATCGTGGAATTTATCTTCAGGAAAATGAACTTGTAAGACCAATTTTTGAAGAATGGTTAAAGCCTTTTGAAGATATGGGTTGTTCAACTATCACTATAAGAAATACTTCCGGTACTGATCATCTTTCATTTGACCGCGTGGGTCTTCCCGGATTTCAGTTCATCCAGGATGATATCGAATATGATCGTGGTTATCATACCGTAATGGATACATATGAAAGACTGGTAATGGCTGATTTGAAACAGAATGCAGTAATCACCGCATCGTTTGTCTATAATGCGGCAATGCGTAATACAAAACTACCGGGAAAACCGGTTATGAAACCAACGCAGAATGCCAATCAGGGACCAAGGATGTAATAATGCGAATTGAAATAAACTGGTATAAATTAAAATATGATGCAGGGACTGGTTGCGACCAGTCCCTGCACGTTTTCATTACCTATGTTTTCTTCTGGTCCACATCCTTCATGGATAATTGTACACGTTTTCTTTCGATATCAACTGCCAAAACCTTCACCATAACATGCTGGTGGAGCTTTACAACCGTTGACGGATCGGATATATATGTTCTGCTCATATTTGAAATGTGTACGAGACCGTCCTGTTTTATTCCTATATCGACAAAGGCTCCGAATTTTGTAATATTTGTTACAATACCCGGAATAATCATTCCCTCGATCAGATCTTCCATTGTATGGACATCCGCAAAGCTGAATTCTTTTATTTTTGACCGTGGATCACGTCCCGGTTTTGCCAGTTCATCAATAATATCTTTTAGTGTCGGGAGTCCCGTGATGAGGCTAACATATCGCTCCAGCTTAATCTCTTTTCGCTTGCTCTCATTGGTAATCAATTCCTTCACCTCACAGCCAAGGTCCCTGGACATTTTTTCCACAACATGATAACTCTCGGGGTGAACAGCACTTGCATCGAGCGGATTCACTGCATTCCTGATCCTCAAAAACCCGGCAGATTGTTCAAATGCCTTATCTCCCATCCTTTTCACTTTAAGAAGCTCCTTACGAGCTCTGAAGGGTCCGTTTTCGGTTCTGTAATCAACAATGTTCTGAGCAAGCTGCGGTCCAAGTCCTGATACATAAGTAAGCAGGTGTTTACTCGCCGTGTTCACCTCCACGCCAACTGCATTGACACAGCTCATTACTACATCGTCGAGAGATTTCTGTAATTTTTGCTGATCCACATCGTGCTGATACTGACCCACTCCTATTGATTTGGGATCGATCTTAACCAACTCAGCCAATGGATCCATCAGCCTTCTTCCGATAGATATAGCACCTCGTACGGTTACATCATAATCAGGAAATTCATCCCGGGCGGTCTTGGAAGCAGAATAAATTGAAGCGCCGGCTTCACTGACAACAAATACCTGGATATCGTTCTCGAACTTGACCCATTTTATAAAATCTTCTGTTTCCCTGCTGGCAGTACCATTCCCGATTGCAATCGCTTCAATCTTATATGCATTTACAAGTGATAAAATCTTCTTTATCGACATCGCAGTCTCATTCTGGGGAGGATGGGGATAGATTGTCTCATTATGAATGAAATTACCCTGCCTGTCGAGACAAACAACTTTACAACCGGTCCTGAAACCAGGATCTATTGCGAGAACGTTTTTCTCACCAAGAGGCGATCCGAGAAGCAACTGACGAAGATTCTCAGCGAAAACTGTAATTGCCTCGATGTCCGCTTTTCCCTTTGAAATATTCCTGAATTCCGTTTCCATTGAAGCTGAGAGCAACCTTTTCCAGCTGTCCTTCACAGCATCAGTGACAATATCAGATAATGCATTCCGTCCTTTTATAAAAATAGAATTCAGCAAATTAAGAGCGTGTTCTTCATCGGGTTCAACGGACAACCTCAGAAAGCCTTCCTCTTCACCCCTTCTCATAGCAAGAAGTCTGTGAGACGGACACTTTCCAAGAGGCTCTGACCAGTCATAATAATCACTATATTTAATACCTTCCGCTTCTTTTCCCTTCACAACCTTTGAATAAACAACAGCTTCCTTGTCGAACAGATATCTGAGTTGTTTCCTTGCCTGTTCATCCTCATTTATCCATTCTGCAATAATATCAGAGGCGCCGGCAATAGCATCATCAACAGTAGCAACATCTTCATTCAGAAAACCTTCAGCTTTAAGTGCCGGATCATTCTCTTTCTGATCCATAATGAGTGCGGCAAGGGGTTCCAGTCCTTTTTCCCTGGCAATTGTAGCACGTGTGCGCCGCTTGGGCTTATAAGGCAGGTAAATATCCTCAAGTTCAGACATTGTTATTGCTGCATCAATTTTTTGACGCAGCTCAGGAGTCATCTTTTCCTGTTCCTCAATTGACTTTATTACAGACTCTTTCCTTGCATCCAGTTCCTTCAATCTGTCATACTCCTCTTTGATATGCATCAATTGCACTTCATCAAGGCTGCCGGTCATCTCTTTCCTGTACCTGCTGATAAACGGTATTGTAGCTCCTCCATCCATCAGCCTGATAGTGTTTTCGACCTGCCATTCGTGGAGACCAAGCTTTTTAGCAACAAGTAAAATATTTCTGTTTGTATCCATAGTGATATTATTCAACATAAATAACCAGACCTTTCAGATATTCGCTTTCGGGGTGATAAATATTTACAGGATGATCGGGTGGCTGACTCATCTGATGTAAAATCCTGACACTACGACCGGTATTGGCAGCGGCGGCAAAGACCGATTTCCTGAAATTTTCTCTTGTGACAACCTGCGAACAGGAGAAAGTAAAAATTATACCACCCGGTTTAATCTGCTCAATTGCCTTTATATTCAGTCTTTTATAGCCTTGTAAAGCATTTGCCAGAACATTATTATGCTTTGCAAATGCGGGAGGATCGAGTATAATCAGGTCGTACTGATCTTTGATATGATTCATATAATCAAATGCATCAACCTGGAATGATTCATGCCTCTTATCCTCGCCATAATTGATTTTAATATTTTCGTTTGCAAGTTCAATAGCCGGGTAAGAACTGTCAACAGTATGAACAACGGCTGCATTTTTCATAGCGTAAACTGAAAATCCGCCGGTGTAACCGAACATATTCAATACTGTTCTTCTTTCGGTATATTTTTCGAGAAGTTTCCTGTTCTCTCTCTGGTCAATGAAGAAACCGGTTTTCTGCCCTGTTGTCCAGTCAATTTTAAATTTATACCCGTTTTCCGTGACAATAACCGGATCGGAATTTCCGAAAAGAAATTCATTTTTAGCTGTAATGCCCGACATATGGGGAATTGTACCTTCACTTTTATCATAGACAGCAATGATCCGGTCATTAAGGAGTTCAGCAAGGATAGATGCTATCTCCTTCCTGATCCTGTAAAAACCTATTGAATGCATCTGCATAACTGCTATGCCATTATAATAATCAACTATCAGACCCGGTAAACCATCTCCTTCACCATGAATAAGTCTGAAAACATTTACCTGAGCGTTATCAATAATGCCAATGGCTCTCCTGTAACTTATAGCACGTTTTATCTTTTCCCTGAAAAAATTAATATCAGGTGTTTCCTGTATAAATGATAGTATCCTTACTGCAATTGAGCTGGGCTGATAATGACCTACTGCAAGAAACGTATCTTTATTATCGTAAACATCCACAATATCTCCTTCGACAGGACTACCATACATTTTCTTGATTGCACCCGAGAATATCCAGGGATGGAAACGGCGGATGGATTGCTCTTTGCCGGATTTCAGAACTATCTTAACTCGTTCTTGCATTACTTGTTTCTATTATTTTTACCCCCATCCCTCCCTGGGGGGCTTAATCAGGTAGTTTTTCTCAGGTTTCTCTGTGTCAGTTTTTAGATTTTGTAATCATCTTAAATCCACCCTTCTCCCCTCTTGGAGGGGAATTATTTGGTTTACCTTTTTACTTTTGTCTTTTTACTTTTATCTTTTATCTTTCTTCTTAAACCTCATATCCATTTACAAGCTTTTCATAAATCTGATAACAAACCCACGCATCAGTTGCTGCATATATCTGTTGTGCCTCAGTAAGCTGTTCTGCCTCCCAGTCGGTGACCTGCTGACGTTTGGATATCCTGAATCCAAGGATTATAGCAGCCAGTTTTTTCAACCCTGAGCTCTGAATACCAAAATCTTTAACGAGCGTCTGCAGATCGATGAATCCGTCAGGGGAAAACTTCCTTATCCCTTTTAAAAACCTTATGTCATCATGTACCGCTACACCGGCTTTTATAATGGAAGGATCTGATAACAGATCAGTCAATTCATTAGGGATTCCTATTTTATTTATTCGGAACAGACATGCCAGGTCTCCTGTCGAAAGCTGGATAAGTGACACTGAATTTTTCTTGCCTTTTTTGAAAGTGGGCCTCGTCTCTGTATCAAAACCCAGCAGGTCGGATCGCAGAAGCCTTGGAAAGACCTCATAAAATGTTCTAAGATTGTCTACTAATACTATTTCCCCCTTAAACCATGAGAGTTCATGTTGCGCCAGTTCCTCAACTGTAATATTCTCCTTATACATATTATTCACTTTCTCCTCTTAAATCTTTTTGTCTTCTTGTTATAAACCAGTTGGCAGTGTTTCTGTTTTCATCATCTGCATCATTCTCTTTTTCAATCTTTCCAATCTCCTCACCCGAGTAGATGAACTTATGAACGGCCCTCATCGAATTTACAAGTTTCTGACCCCAGAAATTTTCAAAGTTCGTTCTGCATTCCCATACGGCGTCATTCATTACCTCTACGGTACCTGTCTGGTATAGAAGAAGGAAGTCCTTCATATCCTGGTAGATATCAGCCATATTTTCAGAAATACTTGATACGATCGGCCCTTCCGTTTCATTTATTTTTTCATCGAACACCTCGAGATAGTCGTTTGCGGTTCCAAACTTTTCCTGAAGAGTATTATTAATAATAGTCCAATCAGCTTCAGTAACGAATTTTTCATTACCATCTTCAAAGAAAGGATCTAATTGCGGTAAAAGAGAAGCTTTAAGGTACATTAGAGGCAGAATTCGTTGCAGTATCTTCAGCAGCTCATCACCTTTAAGTTCCGAAGCATGTTCTGCATATTTGCAGAATTCATTTGCTACAGCAACAAATTCAACAACATTTCTTGAATATACCGGAACTGAATTGGTATCCATAACACTTAATTAAGTTGTGCCGCAATTAATATTAATCAATTTACTTCCTTATTTTAAGCCTGTTAGCGATTTTTTTAATAAAATCGCCAGGTCGTCTGACAGGCAAGGAATCAAATTTAATCTGCCAGGTGCCAAAAGTAATAAAATTTGACAGGTAAAAGAAACGCATATCAGATCAGAGTGTGTTCAACTTAATGTGGCAAACTTCATCCCTGAGCCACTTGTTGTTAAATAATCTCTGTTTAAATTCGTTATGTGAGAAAAGAATTTGTCAGATATAAGAAAATAACATAATCATATCTGATACGCCTTCGATTTTAAAATGTAGTTTTATTAACGCAATTAAAGAGTTGTATGCAAGCTGTATGCGACCTGACAGCTTTTCTACTCGAGACAATTTGTTGGATTTACACACTTAACAAACTTTTGTCTTGACATTTAATTCTTACTCATCTATCGGGACTTTGCCCTCGCGTAAAAAATTTAAAATTCTGTTAGCCCACATTTGGCGCATTTGCTTTTGCCCTTACGCACTAGCCTAATCACAATGCAAAATCAAAAGAGCCAAATTTTACCAACGCACTTAAAGGACAGAAATATTATAGTATTTTTGATTGATTATTTTTTGAAATAGTAAGAAATGCTAACAATATTTGATCTTATTGAAAATAAAACAGAAACCTGGATTAAGGAGCAGCGGGAAGATAACCAATCGGCTATTGGGAATATCATTAAATATATTGAAAAGCAGGGCAAACTTCGGGAACCCCAACTCAAATCAATTGAAACTTATCTCTGGTTAAAATTTGTTGGTCAGAATAAAGAACTTTCCGATATTATTCGTTCAGGCTTGTTGTTTAATCCAAACAAAGTTGCAGAATATCAATATAATCAGGTATTCGGAGATAATTATACTCTGCAATTTCTAAATGCTTTTGCACAGGACAATGAACTTAAAAACCTTCAGAAAGAATTATTGAACGACCCTAAAGGCCTGATCCATAATTGGAATGAGGTTTTGAATGAATTGCTTCACGATTTTGAATACCCAAATTACTTGTTCAGTTTGCCAATGGGTGCAGTAAAAACATATAAAACACAAAATGAGTTTGCATCAGATAAACAAAAGGGAACTATTGAAAAAGCGCTGATGATTGAAACCAAGGGCAAACCTTATTACACACCGGAATTTCAGCAAAAAGAACAATTTGTAAAAACTACTTTCAAAAAATACAACCCGAACTTTGAATATTTGTGTTTTGTTGACGAAGGGGGAAATGATTTTAGCAAACATTTGGCTGAACTTAAAAAAATAATTAAGGCTTTTTAACATGGCAAAACTTGGATCAAAAGAAAAACCGGCAATTGTTCACGTAGAAACAATGGAACGTGCAGAGGAGATTATGAAATTATGCAATGAAAATAATTGGCAGGTTATAGTCGGTATTGAACCAGATAAACCCGAAGATATTTCGGATGTTGAACGTTTATTAACTCCACCCAAACCAATAACCAAAACAATAACTATTGGGAGAAACGAACCCTGTCCCTGCGGCAGCGGGAAAAAGTATAAACATTGTTGTTTGATATAACTCAATATTTATGGGAATCAATATTAACCAATTAGGTCCCCGGGAGGTGACCATTTTAAGAAAGGAAATTCAATCAGCATTTGATGAGATCAAATCAAAGTACGGGCTTTCTCAACTCTCACTTGGCGGTATCCGTTTTGATTTATCTTCTTTCACTGCAAAAATAATCGGAAAAGTACAGAATCCTGTAACTGAAAACTATGAACTGAACGAATCAATTTTTTTTGCATCGGTACACGGATTACCACCCGACTTCATCGGAAGTGAGTTTCTTTTAGACGGTTATATTTTTACAATTACCGGGCTTTTTACTTCCAGGCCTAAATATCCCATAACGGCATATTGCAAAGATGATGGAAGAACTTTTAAATTCACCCCGAAACGAATTAAGGAATTATTGGAAACAGCCAGAGTCATAAACATACCATACAAAGATGAAGAAACCAGTTAATTATACAATTGAACCAGCCAAAGGACAAGCCCTTTTAAATTTCCAGGGTCGAAGATTGCCTGAAAAGATTGAGTTATTTGAAACAAAAGTAACGGAAGAGGTGCGTCAGAGTGGACAAAAGAAATTAAAAATGGACTCCGAACTCAATGTCGATTTCCAGAACCTTCTTATTCATGGTGATTGCCTGAGCGCTTGTGCTTACCTGAAAAGCGAAAATATAAAAGTTGATCTAGTTTATATTGACCCTCCGTTTGCCAGCGGAGCTAACTATGCTAAGAAAATTAATCTGAGAACAGGCAACGGTAAAGCTGCATTTGAGAATAGTGCAAATGAAATAGGTGAAGAAATAATGTATAGTGATATTTGGCAAAAGGAAGATTATTTGAACTGGCTTTATGAAAGATTACTTGCTATCAAAGATGTGATGAGTATCAATTCGAGCATCTATGTGCATCTTGACTGGCACATAGGGCATTATGTAAAAATGTTGTTGGATGAAGTTTTCGGAGAAGAAAATTTTAGGAATGAAATTATTGTAAAGAGAATTAAAAAGAATGTTAGAGAAAGAGAGTTGGTTAAATCATTGAATAATGCGACTGATATGATCTTCGTTTATGCAATACATGATGAAATAAAATACTTACCACCGACCAAGGAAGAGGAAAAAGATGAGAGATGGCATTCATTTGAAGCATCAGGATTTAGAAATGGAATGGACTATGAATTATTTGGTTTTTATCCGGCTTCAAATAATCATTTGAGATGGGAATTAGAAAAAACAAAAACTGCTATTAAAAATTATGATGATTGGCTAAAAAATCATTCTGACAAAAAAACGCTTACTGACTTTTGGCAAGAAACCGGGGAGAAAAAAGATTTTATCAGAAAACACAGTAAGACATTTAAACCGGAATATTTCATTCCAGCATCAGATGAAACATTATGTGATTCTCTCTGGGATGATATACCTGCCTATTCATTCGGCAATGATTACTCCACTGAAAAGAGCGAAGAATTGCTTGAAAGAATAATCAACACTAGTGGTTCTACTGGTGATTTTGTAATTGCCGATTTCTTTTGCGTAAGCGGTGTAACCGTAAAAATGGCGAATGATTTAGGAAAGAAATTTATTGCATGCGATATTGGGATCAATGCCATTCAAACAACAAGAGATCGCCTTGTAAAGGCAAAAGCAGAGTTTGATACTTTAAAAATCAACGATGGCGTTAGTTTGTTCCGTAACCCGGTTCAAACTGTTGCAAAACTTTTCAGTCTGCTCGATGGATATAAAGACAGGGCAGAATTGGGCTTGGGAGAATTTTGGGACGGAGGTATGATAAACAAACGGGGAACATTTACACCGGTAAAGTTCATTGGTATTGACAGGAAGCTCACAAAGGAATTAGTCGATGTGATTATTGAAGAAGTCATAGGACTTGAAGAAATCAACCAGGAAGATATTAAAACGGATAGCGGAATAGAAAATAAAATCCCTGACGTAAAAATAATTTACGCATACAAACAACAAGAGGTGAATCAGGATTATGTGAATAAAACGATCAGGCAAACTAAAAAGTCAGGCATAAAGGCAGAGCTGGTTTCTTTAGATGAATTGCTTTCACAAAAAGCTGATGTGCTTTACACACCAGACAATGCTGTTATTGAGATCAAACATGAAGGAAAACTCCGGATTGTTGAAATCAAAAAATATTTCAGCAGTTATCTTAAAAATAAAATTGACGACTTCAACAACAAGAAAGTAAAACCAAAACAAAAAACTCTGGATGAAAATGGAGAGAATGGAAATGGTAACGAAGAAGAAAAACCAAATGGTAAACCGAAAATTCAAATCAGCGAAAGTGGACTTGAGTTAATTGAAGCAGTACAATTCGACACAGCGCTTCGCGAAGATGGAGTTTGGACAAGCAATCCTGATCTGGAAGATAAAGCAGGAGTGAAAGAGAAGATCAAAGCTGTTTACAAACTGACAACTGACAAATTCAAAATGAAAATCAGAAACATCTCAGGAGATGAAATAATAATTGACAGCTCCGAAATAAAGAAATGAATTTCGAATCAGACAATATAAACTTTTTCAAGTCCCTTTTCTATGGCAGGCAGTATGTATTTGCTACTTATTGGGAAAAAGACGGCAAAAGTGGTTATATGCCTGCTTACAAGGTTGATTGGAGTGATTACAAGGAGCACATAGCTAAAGGAGGAACATTTAAGGATTATTCTAAGAAAGAATACCTTCCTTTTACCAATGAAGTAATTCTTCGACATTTTGAGGGAAGCGAGACAGTTGGAATTTATCCGCTTTTAGAAGATAATACCTCACATTTTATTGCGGCCGATTTTGACGATGAAAATTGGAAAGAATCTATTTTTAAGTTATATTCAACTTGTATTAAATACGATATACCTTCATATATTGAACGTTCCCGTTCTGGTAATGGTGGACATCTATGGGTTTTCTTCGAAGAAATCCTTCCGGCAGAGCAAACCAGGAAATTATTGTTTGAACTATTAAGAGAGGCTTCAATTATTTCACCCTTCGAGAAAGAACCAAGTTTTGACAGGTTATTTCCCAATCAGGATTTCCATACAGGCAAGGGACTTGGGAACCTGATTGCATTACCTTTAAACGGGAAAGCTCTTCAGAAAAACAATTCCACATTCTTAAATCCAGATACTTCTGAAGCATTTGTTGATCAATTTGAAGCGATAAGAAGCTTTCGAAGACTATCAAAAGCAAATTTTCTGATTCTGTATGAAAACTTCTTTGACCAGAAACCACAGGAGTTCATGAAATCAAATTTTTCCTCAGATTTTCATAATGAAGTTGAAATACAAATTGACAGACTGATTTACCTTAAACGTTTGCAGCTAAACAAAAAACTTATCGAATTTCTCCGTGATAATCTGAACTTTCTTAATTTAGATTATCTGGTTAAAAAAAACATGGGTAGAGCAACTTATAACCTTGAAAAATATTTCAGGTTAATTGAAGAAACTTCAGATGGGGTAATTATCCCCAGAGGTTTTGTTGCTACACTTGTCAGTTTCTGCAAGCATGAAAACCTTTCGTTCAAGATTATTGATAATCGTAAGAAGCTTGATTTCATAGATTTTGATTCGGAAATTGAATTGCTGCCACATCAGGAATTAGCTATCGAAAAGACTTTAGACAAAGATTTTGGAGTAATTGTTTCTCCTCCCGGTTCAGGTAAAACTATCATCGGCCTTGAAATTATTTCGCAAAAACAACAACCAGCCTTAATCATTGTTCATCGGAAACAATTGTTTGATCAATGGATTGACCGGATACAGAGTTTCCTTAAAATCTCCAAAAAAGAGATTGGCCAGATTGGCAATCAGAAGTTTAAAGTTGGCAAAAAGATAACTGTTGCGATGATTCAATCTCTTGCCCGGAACGATGAAATCGATAAAATATCTGATTGTTTTGGAACTATTATAATTGATGAATGTCATCATATACCAGCAAAATCATTCAGGGAGGCAATTGTTAACTTCAATTCATTCTATTTGTATGGTTTGACAGCTACTCCAAAACGCAAGAATAATGACGAAAAACTTATATATGTTTATATCGGGAATATTTTATACAATGCTAATCAGATAAATCAGATTAAAAAAAACCAAACTAAAGTTGAGATTAATATCAGGGTAACAGACCTTTATGCTCCATTTGATTACAAAATCGATAAATACGAAACAATTTCACGGATTTTGATTCATGATACTCAGCGTAATTCTCTTATAATTAAAGACCTGGAAAATAATATTGGCCGTTTTAAATCAGTTTTAGTTCTCACTGAGCGAAAAGCCCATGTAGAGATATTGAACCTTTACCTTAAAGACAAATATGAGACGATCTCCATTTATGGGGATGATTCCGAAAAAAGCCGGAAGAGTAAATTGGAACAATTAAAACAAGGTCATTACAAAATTGCAATTTCAACAGGACAATACTTCGGAGAAGGTATTGATCTTGATAGTTTAGAATGCCTTTTTATCGTTTACCCATTTGCCTTTGAAGGGAAATTGATTCAATATATTGGCCGAATCCAACGTTCGGGAAAACCACCTGTAATTTTCGATTACAGGGATTCAAAAATTGATTATTTTGACAAAATGTTCAAACAGCGAAACCGGTATTATAATAAACTATTAAAATAGCCATATGTCTGAAAATCAAAGCATAGAATTTAAGGAAACCTGGAAAGATGAATACCTTAAATGGATTTGTGGTTTTGCAAATGCCAATGGAGGAAGGCTTTTCATTGGGAAGAATGATGCAGGAGAAATTATTCCTTTAGAAAATGCTAAAAGATTATTAGAAGATGTTCCCAATAAGGTGAGGGATACATTAGGAATATTGGTTGATGTTAATTTGCACCCTACAGCCAAAGGTGATTTTATTGAAATAATTGTAGAACAGTATCCTTATCCGGTCAATTACAAAGGTCAGTACCATTACCGGAGCGGAACTACCAAGCAGGAATTAAAAGGAGCAGCATTAGACAAATTCCTTTTGCAAAGAAAAGGTAAAAGATGGGACGGGGTTCCAGTACCAAATATTTCTGTAGCAGAATTAAAGCAAGAGACTTTTGACTTTTTTCGCAAAAGAGCTCTTAAAAGTCAACGTATAGAAGAAGATGTTTTAACTGACTCTAACGAACTTCTGATTGAAAACCTTCAATTAAAAGAAAATACTTTTCTAAAACGGGCCGCTATTTTACTATTTCATCCTAAGCCTGAAAATTTTATAACCGGAGCATACATCAAAATTGGTTTTTTTGAAACAGATGATGACCTGAAATTTCAGGACGAAATACACGGTAATCTATTTGAACAGATTGAAAAGGCAATGGATTTACTTTTTACCAAGTACATCAAAGCCGAAATAAGTTACGAGGGTATCAATAGAGTCGAAAAATATGAATATCCGAAAGATGCGGTTCGTGAAGCCCTGTTAAATGCTATTGCTCACAAAGACTATTCAGGAGGTGTTCCCATCCAGATTAGTGTTTACAACGACAAAATCATTTTTTGGAATGAAGGTCAATTACCAGAGAATTGGACAATTGAAAGTCTTTTAACCAAACATCCATCAAAACCCTATAATCCGGATATTGCCAATTCCCTTTTCAGAAGCGGCTACATAGAATCGTGGGGACGAGGAACATTGAAAATGATTAAGGAATGTGAAATGTCAGGTAATCCATTACCATCCTTTTATTATGATATGTCTGGTTTTTTTGTGGAGTTCCGAAAAGACATTTTCTATGAGCAATATCTTAAATCACTTAATCTTAACGATAGGCAAGTCAAAGCGGTTTTATATGTTAAAGAAAAGAGACAAATTTCAAATCGTGATTATCAGAAATTAAATAATGTTTCAAAAGCCACAGCATCACGTGATCTGTCAGAATTAGAAGAAAAGAAGTTGTTGCATAATAAAGGGACAAAAGGATCTAGTGCTGTTTACGAATTATTTAGAACTTATTATGCTGATGTTATTGATGGTGATTTGATATGATTAACTATTCCTGTTCTATACAGTTGGCTCATAGTTGGCTCAATTGGCTCATAGTTGGCTCAATATAGGCTCAAATGATTGTTATTTGCAAGCACATTGCCAAAGCCGCACTTGCCTTCACTAAAACCAAAGCTTTGTCAAAGAGCTTGCAAACCAGAAAGGATAGAATTTTAAAATTTTCCCCACTCCCTTGACTAAAAATTAATCCTGCAACATGACATTAATCTTGATCAGCCTTGACAATAAACAAAAGAATTATAACGAGACAAATTACTGGTACTGAGATAGGAATAAAAGCCATCCTATAACACGGATGGTGCTATGGATAATTGCCTTCAGCAGCCCGGACAACTACTCAATCAGCCCCTAAAGTCTATGCGAGAAGCCACCTCATAACTTATAAAATTTTGTGTACCATGACTAATCCTGTTGCCGAGACAAAGTCAATAGGGCTGCCGGCCAACGCGCTTGCTGTCATGGTTTTTGCATCTCCACCAAGACAATTTTACCGTGACGGGACAACTCGCGGTCGTCTACCGGGACTACGCCATCTCTTAAGTAACTACTTTTTTAAAGCGTTGAATTTTAATCTTTTAACAAATTACTCTTTTGGGGGCCATATGTACCCATACTGAGGGACTGAACAATTTCGCCGTGACGAGAAAACATGCGGCCATCTACCGGGACTTTGCAAAAACCACGCCATCGGCTGACACGGACGGCAACTAATCCTACCACCGGGCCGTTTTATGCAAGCTGTTCAAAGTCCCAGTGATGTAGCACTCGAGAGTAAAATAATTCGAATGTCCGGCTAATGTCGGCTTCGTCTGACTCAGTCGGATTTCGGCCGATGTAGTCGCCTTAGTCAGACGAAGTCGACAGCCCGGACAACTTAAATTAAAGGGGATTTGATCAAAAAAACTATTTTAATACTGAAATGGTTATTTGATTATACCTTTGAGTCCCTTTGTGGCTTATTTTTTTGCTTTACACTATGCTTACCGGAAAATACAAAATCCTGTTCGAACGGCTTATTGAATCAATCGATAAGAAAAGGATTTTTCACGACCCTTTATATACCCTGGCATACGGAACCGATGCAAGTTTTTACAGACTGATCCCGAAGCTTGTGATCAGGGCCTTGGATGAAAATGAAGTTTCCCTGATATTGAAAGAGAGCTCTGAACTCTCTATTCCGGTAACATTCCGTTCTGCCGGAACGAGTCTGTCAGGACAGGCAATAACCGATTCTGTGTTAATGATAGCAGGGAGTCACTGGAAAAAATTCCATATTAATGAAAATGGTTCTGAAATAAGCCTCCAACCAGGATTAACCGGCGGACAAGTCAATTCACTTCTTGCTCCATTTGGTCGGAAGATTGGTCCCGATCCGGCATCGATAAATGCAGCAATGATTGGAGGAATTGCCGCAAATAATGCAAGTGGAATGTGTTGTGGTACAGCAGAGAATTCATATAAAACTGTTGCAGGAATGAAGATTATTCTGGCTGATGGAACCATCCTTGATACAAGAGATAAGTCAGGGAAGGAGTCCTTCAGGGAATCACATTCAAAACTTCTTTCGGATATTGAAACCCTTGCAAAATCTGCTGTTGAAAATACATCTCTTGCCGAAAAGATCAGGAATAAGTACAAAATGAAGAACACTACAGGTTACAGCCTTAATGCTCTTATCGATTTCACCGATCCTTTCGATATAATTGAACACCTTATGATCGGATCGGAAGGTACATTGGGATTTATTGCCGAGATCAGTTTCAAAACAGTCACTGAATATCCTTATAAGGCAAGCTCACTCATGATTTTCCCTGATATTGGAAAAGCATGCAAAGCTGTATCATTTCTTAAAGCTGCACCCGTTTCCGCAGTCGAATTGATTGACAGGGCCGGATTGCGCTCGGTTGAAAACGAAAAGGGGATTCCTGACTTCCTGAAATTGCTTCAGGGTAATGTATGTGCATTACTGGTAGAAACTGTAGGTGCAAATAAAGTTGAAATAAATATAAATATTGAAATAATTAAGAATTCCATAAAAAGCATTCCTGTAGATAGAGCTGTTACATTTACCGATATTTCTTCAGAATATGAGCTCTTGTGGAAAATCCGGAAAGGACTATTTCCCTCAGTAGGTGCAATGCGAAAAACCGGTACAACTGTCATTATCGAAGATGTTGCTTTTCCGGTCGCATCACTAGCAGAAGCTACACTTGACCTTCAAAATCTCTTAAAAAAATTCAGATATGATGAAGCGGTGATCTTTGGACATGCACTTGAAGGAAACCTGCATTTTGTTTTCACACAGGATTTTAATATACAGGAAGAGATTGATCGTTATGCTAAGCTTATGACAGAAGTCTCAGAGCTGGTAATTAATAAATATGACGGATCACTGAAGGCTGAACATGGAACCGGACGTAATATGGCACCCTTTGTTGAAATGGAGTGGGGAAAGGATGCTTACAAATTAATGAAGAAAATCAAACATATATTTGATCCTTCGAATATTCTTAATCCGGGTGTGATTCTGAATTCCGATAAAGAGGTTCACCTGAAGAACCTGAAGCCTCTTCCGGCTGCCAGTGAGATCATTGATAAATGCACTGAATGCGGCTTTTGCGAATCCTCATGTGTTTCAGCCGGACTGACACTCACCCCGCGTCAAAGAATTGTCATCCACAGGGAAATAGTTTCGCTTTCAAAAAGCGGACATGAGCCACATATTGCTGCATCGCTTGCAAAGTCTTTTGATTATTCCGGGAATGAGACCTGCGCTACCGATGGACTATGTGCAATAAGTTGTCCGGTTAAAATAGACACAGGTAAGTTTATTAAAAACCTTCGATCAGAAAAAGTTGAAAGGAGGCATAACCGTGCAATAAGGATAGCCAATAATATGAGTCTGATAACTGCTGCAGCAAGAAGAGCACTTTCAATTGTCAGCTTTTTCCATACGATACTGGGTACCAATGTTATGCAAAGTGTTTCAGATAGTTTACGAAGAATATCCGGGAACAGGATTCCTGCATGGAACCCATCTATGCCTAAGGGAGCGAGAGCTATTAAGGCACATAATGAGGTGAATTCAGTCAATCTTCGTAAGGTTGTATATTTTCCATCATGCATAAACCGGTCAATGGGTGTTTCGATAGATCACAAAGAAGAGATGCAGCTTTCAGAAAAAATGATTCAATTATTGCAAAAAGCAGGATATGATGTTATTTACCCTGAAAACCTGAATAATTTGTGTTGCGGTATGGCATTCTTAAGTAAGGGTTATACGGAATCAGGAGAAAAAAAATCTGCCGGGTTGGAAGCAGCTCTTCTGAAAGCAAGTGAAAATGGAAATTATCCTGTACTTTGCGATATGAGTCCGTGTTTGTATACAATGAAAGAAAACTTTAAGTCAAATCTTAAACTTTACGAACCCGTGGAATTTATCACAGAATACCTCCTGCCCTACCTGATTATAACACCTGTGGATGAAGTCATTACTATATTCCCTGTCTGCAGTATGAAAAAGATGGAGATGGATGGAAAACTGGCTGACCTGGCCAGGATTTGCGCCAGAGAGGTAATAGTACCAGAAACAAATTGTTGCGGATTTGCCGGAGACCGTGGTTTTACCTATCCTGAATTGAATAGACACGGTTTGTCCAATGTAAAATGTCAAGTGCCTGAGATTGTAAAAAATGGATATTCAACGAGCCGGACCTGTGAGATCGGTCTAAGTCTGAATACAGGTATATCTTATAAATCGATTGCTTACCTTGTAGACAGAGTAAGCAGTCCAAAGGCAAAATAATAAATTCAGGATTTCCAGCTAAGCTTATGATCCTTATCCTGAACTATCTTATTATGGTCGAGAAGCCAGCGGATCACTTTGATGACCCTGTCTTCGGGATAATCAATCTGTTTAACAAGTTCTTCTGCATCAGGATTCCTTTCACTCAGAATACTTTTTATCTCTTCAAGAATCAGATCAAATTCATACTTGCTCAGGTCCAGCTCATTCCTCTCCCGACATACGTCACAGATTCCGCACCGGTCGGACTCTTCCCCAAAATAATTTAGCAGATATACTGACCTGCAATGTTCGTCCGAATCTGCATATTCAATCATTTTATTTAACCTGATCTCATATTTTTCCTTTACATGAAGATAATTATCTGGTGAGATCATTAAAGCTTTTCTTACCAGTCTTTCTTCGGTAAAAATTACGAGTGCTGTCTTTTTACCGGGAATATACCGGATAATATTCAATGAGGACAATTTCACAAGATATTGATATATAGTGTCGCGTGTTGCAGCTGATTTTCGGGAAAGCGCTTCTTCATTGACAGGAACAAATTCGCTGAACATCCCGGTATAGGATCTCAGAAGAAGTTTAATAAATCCGTCGAATGATTCGTTTGCTACCTGGAATTTATACAGATCATCGCGACTGACAATAAAATGTACCCTTGAAGGATTATTTATTTCTTCGGTGAATTCCATGTAACCTTCTCTCTGAAGGAACTGAAGACTGTTATAGGTTTCGATAACCGGCAACCTGTATTTTGCCACTAAATCATACATATTGAAATCAAAAACATTGTCTTTCCCCGAACCTAGCGGAACCTGGAGATAATTGCATAATGCCTCGTAAGTGTCTTTGATTTTTTCAATTGGGGGAAACTTCTTTCTGATTGTATCTCTCAGGCGGGTTTTGTCCGCAGGTGTGTACAAAAGAACTGCGAAGGCAGGTTTTCCATCCCTGCCGGCCCTTCCGCTCTCCTGAAAATAACTCTCAATAGAATCAGGTATATCCCAGTGAATTACGAATCTTACTTCAGATTTATCGATACCCATTCCGAAAGCATTCGTGGCAATAATTACGCGGGTCTCTCCTATTGTCCATGATGCTTGTTTTTTGTCACGAAGATCATCCGTCAATCCGGCGTGATAGAAGTCGGCACTTATACCATTAGCCACTAAAAGTTCGGCAACCTCTTTGCATCTTTTTCTGCTTCTGACGTACACAATGCCGCTTCCTTTTATTTTTTGCAGGGTTTTGATAAGGTAATTACCTTTCTCTTCTACTTTCCGCACCAGGTAGGAAATATTTTTCCTGTCGAAACTGGTTTTGAGAACATTCTTTTCCCTGAAGGCCAGCTTCTTCATTATATCCTCAATTACCTGAGGAGTCGCTGATGCTGTAAGGGCCAGGAACGGAACTTTTTCGGAAATATGATCTCTCAGTGATGCAATCTTCAGGTATGATGGTCTGAAGTCGTATCCCCATTGGGAAATACAATGTGCTTCATCTATTGCCACCAGCGATAGATTAAGTCGTGTTACCTTAGCCTGAAATATCCTTGTCGAAATTCTTTCGGGGGAAACATACATGAACTTATAATCTCCAAAGATGCAATTTTCAAGAGCATTATCTATCTCTTCACCGGACATTCCTGAATGTATTGCTATAGATTTTATTTCCAGATCATTAAGACGATTTACCTGATCTTTCATCAGGGCAATCAAAGGAGTTATTACCAGACAGATTCCCTCCTGCGCGAGAGCAGGTACCTGAAAAGTAATGGACTTTCCACCACCGGTTGGCATAAGACCAAGGGTATCCCTTCCTTGAGCAACAGATCTTATTATCTCTTCCTGTAACGGTTTAAATGAGGTGAATCCCCAGTATTTTGTTAAAATCTGTTTATATGGTTCAATATTCATTACAGATTGCACTATCTACAAATGTAATAACTGTTATTCAATTTTTTATGAAGGTTAAATGAAAGAGATTTTTTATGAGTTCTGTTTTTTTTCGTAATTTGCGCCATCAAAAACTTAAAATCTCTTCTGATGTCATTTTTAAAAGATAAGATACTTTATGAAGGATTAACATTTGATGATGTCCTTTTGGTTCCTGCATATTCTGAGGTACTTCCCAGGGAAGTTGACCTCAGCTCCATGTTCACAAGAAACATTCGTATCAATACGCCTGTTGTCTCTGCTGCCATGGATACGGTAACAGAAGATGAGCTTGCGATTGCCATTGCCAGGGAGGGTGGAATCGGTGTGATCCACAAGAACATGTCTATTGAGAAACAGGCTGCTCAGGTAAAGCGAGTCAAGAGGGCTGAAAATGTCATGATTTTTGATCCGATAACTATTAACCTCGACGCCACTGTGGCTGAAGCCATGAATTTAATGAGTGAATATAAAATCGGTGGCATACCGGTTATTGACAAAGATGGCATTCTGAAAGGGATTGTCACAAACAGGGACCTTAGGTTTGAGAATAACAGGGCCCGAAAGATAACAGAAGTAATGACAACGAGCCTGATCACCACAAATCACCAGACTAACCTGGAAGCAGCGGCCCGGATACTTCAGAAACATAAGATAGAAAAACTTCCGATGATAGATGATTCTGGTAAGCTGATGGGTCTGATCACTTATAAAGACATAACAAAAACCAAAGATCGTCCGAATTCCTGTAAGGATGACAAAGGACGACTCAGAGTGGCCGGTGCAGTCGGTATTGCTTCAGATACTCTTCAAAGGGTTGAAGCTCTGATAAATGCAAGTGTAGATGCAATAGCCATCGATACGGCACATGCACATACAAAAAGTGTAATTAATATTCTGAAGGAAATAAAAAGAAATTTCCCTGATGTCGAGGTAATTGCAGGAAATATTGGTACCAGTGAGGCAGCTAAAAAGCTTGCCGATGAAGGTGCCGATGCAGTAAAGGTAGGGATAGGGCCTGGATCAATCTGTACAACCAGGATAATTGCAGGAGTAGGAATACCACAACTCTCTGCTATATACAATGTTGCAAAAGCTATTGAAGGCTCGGGAATTCCCGTAATCGCTGATGGCGGAATCAGGTATTCGGGTGATATTATTAAAGCAATTGCAGCTGGAGCCGATTCAATAATGGCCGGATCTCTATTTGCCGGAGTTGAAGAATCTCCTGGAGACACTATTATCTACAACGGGCGAAAGTTTAAAGCATACAGGGGAATGGGGTCAATTGAAGCGATGCAGCAAGGTTCAAAAGACCGATATTTCCAGGATATTGAGGATGATATAAGAAAACTTGTCCCGGAAGGAATTGAGGCCAGAGTGCCATATAAAGGAACGCTCGCTGAAGTAATTTACCAGATGACCGGAGGTTTAAGAGCCGGAATGGGATACCTGGGAGCCAAAACCATTGCTATTCTCAAAAAAGAAGGAAAATTTGTAAGGATCACACACTCTGGTATCATAGAAAGTCACCCTCACGATGTTTCCATAACCAGGGAAGCTCCTAATTATAGCAGAAAATCATTTGAATAACAGGTATCAGCAACTCCTGATGAAGATCAGATTATCTTATTTAATCATTATGTTATTTCTGTTCCCGGTTGTAAACCAGGCACAGGATTTGAATTCTAAAATATTGATGACTGTAGATGGAAACAAGATACAGGCAGGAGAATTTGTCAGGATGTATAAAAAAAGTGCTGAGCCAGGAAAAACATTGGATATCGACAGCTATCTGCAGCAATTTATAGTTTTCAAACTTAAAGTAGCTGACGCTCTCGGTGAAGGTTACGACACTACAAGATCATTCAGGAATGAGCTGAATGGCTACCGGAACCAGCTGGCACAGAATTATCTCACCGACACTCAATCTAAGGAAAAACTCTTACAAAAAGCATACCAGAGATCATTAACTGAAATAAACACCTGGCATATTCTGATTGCTATGCCACAGGAAGCTTCTCATGAAGATACGTTGAAAACATGGCAAAAAGCCCTCGATGTCAGGGAAAGAATAATTAAAGGCGAACCTTTCGAAAGTGTTGCGCGGGGAACTTCTGATGATAAATCGGTGAAAATAAACGGAGGAAACCTTGGCTATTTTTCGGTCTTTCAGATGATAATGCCGTTTGAGGATGCTGCATATGCCCTGAAGAAAGGTGCTGTTTCAATGCCAGTGAGGACACCCTACGGATATCATATTATTAAGGTAACAGATAAACGTCCTTCAAAAGGCAGGATAAAAGTAGCACACATAATGAAGGCTGTCTCACCAGGTACTGATGAGAAAGAAGCTAAAAAGGCTGAAGATGAGATAAATAACATTTATGAAATGTTACAGGAAGGAACTTCATTCGCCGAACTCGCGAAAAAGTACTCCGATCATAAAGAATCAGCTGTAAAAGGAGGTGAACTTGAGTGGTTTGGAACAGGCGAAATTATAAGCGATTTTTCAGAGGCAGCATTTGCAATTACAGATACCGGTAAGTATACAAAACCGATTCACACACTTTACGGATGGCATATTATTAAACTCCTGGATAAAAAGGCACCTGGTACTTTTGAAGAATCAAGATCATTTCTCGAAAGTAAAATCAATCAGTCATATCTCAACTCCATAAGTAAAAAATCATTTGTCGAGAAATTAAAAAAAGAATATAATTTCCAGATTAACCAGAATGCCTATAACTGGTTTGTAATTCACACCGATACGCTGGTAATACAGGGATTAAAAAAATACGATCGGACTTCTATTCCTGATGGAAATTTGTATTCATTTGCAAATCAATATATTACAAATAATGAATTTGCAAATTATATTGAAAAGAGAGGATCAATGGTTGTCACAAAAGATTCATCAGTATTTATTAACCGATTAATTGACACCAGAGTATCTGATCATATGATTAGTTATGAGAATTCAGTTCTCGAAAAGAAATATCCGGAATTCAGGTACCTTATGAACGAATTCCACGACGGGATGCTTCTTTTTGAAATATCGGAAAAAAATGTATGGAACAGGGTGAGTAATGATTCGTCAGGACTTCACCGTTATTATGACGAGCATAAAAAAAACTGGTTGTCGCGAAGAGGAATTGAGGCAAAGATTTATACACTTAAATCAGCTGACGGAGAGAATTTATTAGCAGCAGCATTCAAAAAATATTCTCAGAAACCTGATTTGGATGACCTTCTCCTCAAAAAATTCAATAAACTTAATGATACATTGCTTATCATTAAATATGGCACATGGTTTAAAGGCGATAATCCTGAAATTGATAAAATTGAATGGGTAAGTGGCTCACATTCTTTCACCAATGGCAGTTATCCGTCAATTATCCTGATCAAAAGAGTAATGGAGCCATCCCCTTTGAAATTTGATGAAGTACAGGGAGAAGTGATGACGGGATATCAGGAGTTACTTGAGAGTGAATGGACAAGACAATTAAATAAAAAATATAGCGTTAAGATTGATAATTTGATATTCGATGAAGTGAAGAAGAAATTGAAAAGTGAATAAATCAATTGTCATAATATGTAGTCTTCTCCTTTTAGCGGGTTGTAAAAATAACAATAACCAGGCTAAAAGAATGCCTGTTGCGCAAGTTGGTAAAGTTGTTCTCTATTATGATGAAATGCCAAAGCTTATTCAGCGAGGGATAAATGAGGCTGACTCCGTAGCTTTGTTTCAGAATTATATTAATAAATGGGCCAAAAGAGAACTTTTATTGCAGAAAGCTGAAGATAATCTAACTCCTTCAATAAAAGATGAAATAGCTAAACAACTCGAGGAAACGCGGTCAAATCTGGTAATCTATCAGTATCAGCGACAAATGATTCTTGAAAAACTGGATACAGTACTGACTGATTCAGAACTTGAGAATTATTATGCCGCCAACGAAAATAGTTTTGTCCTAAGTTCAAATATAGTAAAAGCTCTTTTCATAAAAATACCGTTGGAAACTCCTGATCTCGATAAAATAAGGTCACTTGCACGCTCAAGTGATCATAACGATCTTCAGCAACTGGAAAGTTATTGCTACCAGTTTGCTGAAAAGTTCGATGATTTTAATGAAGAATGGGTTCCAATGGACAAGCTTTCGGTTGAACTACAGCAGAATATTGAAAATGAAGAGAATTTCCTGAAAAGAAACACTTTTTTGGAAACACGTGATTCCACTTCATTATATCTTGTTTCGATTCGGGATTACAGATTAAGGTCTTCTCTTGCTCCATTTGAATATGTCAAAGATGATATAAAGAGAATTATCTGGAATTCCAGAAGATTTGAATTTATTCAATCACTTGAGAATGGAATTTATAATGATGCGCTTAAAGAGAATAGTTTTAAGATATATTGATATAATAATAATGATGAAAAGAAAATTGAAATTTTGCCTGACACTGATATGTTTGTTTCTGCCAGGAGTATTTATTGCTAATTCTCAAGTACTAGTTGAATCAGTAGCAGCTATTGTCGGGAATGAAGTTATCTATCTTTCTGACCTGGAGAATACGATTTCAGATCAGAGAAGAAACGGGGATAAGACTCCTGTCGATCAACTCACATGCAGGATACTCCAGCAGATGCTTGTGTCAAAGCTCTTTATGGATCAGGCCAGGATTGATAGTATAACGGTTACAGATGATGCAGTGGAAGGTGACCTGAACATGAGGATGAATGACGCTATAAGAACGGCAGGAAGTGAAGAGGCCCTTATAACGTACTTTAAAAAGAGCATGCTTGAAATCAAGAGGGATATTAAGAAAACCCTTATAGAACAACAAGTTGTAGGGGAAGTCCAGAGCAAGATTGCCAAGAATATCACAATTACACCTGTTGCCTTAAAAAAGTTTTATAATTCTCTTCCTAAGGACAGTCTGCCAGTTGTTCCTGCAAAATATGAAATAAGTATTATTCAGGCTGACCCGCCCGACAATGAAGATAATAAAGCTGAAGCCCGTCAGAAGCTTCTTGACATCAGAAGTCAGATTCTTGCAGGCAAGAGTTTCAATGTTCTGGCAATTATGTACTCTGAAGATACCGAATCGGCGAAAGCCGGAGGAGAAATAGGATTCCGTGTAAGGGGTGAACTTGAAAAGCCATATGCTGATGCTGCCTTCAGTCTTACAAAAAATACTGTCTCTAAAATTGTTGAAAGCAAATATGGCTTTCATATTATTCAACTAATCGATCGTAAAGGTGATATGGTTAATACTCGTCATATTCTTATCAGACCGAAAGTAAAACCTGAACAGGCAACTAAAGCAATGGCAAGACTCGACAGCCTGGCCAATCTGATCAGGAAAGACAGTATGAAGTTTGAAACAGCTGCATTGCGCTTCTCTACTCACAAAGACAGCAAGATCAATGGAGGTAAATTAGTAAGTACAAATCCTTCCTCTCGAATCACATGGTTCACGCTTGAAGAATTAAACCCGGAGATGTATGTAAAAATAAGGGACATGAAGGTTGGGGAGATATCTGATCCTTTTAAAACCACTGATGAGAATAATAATGAGGTGTTCAGGATAGTTAAGCTAGACAATGTATTACCGGCACACTCAGCAAACCTGAAAGATGATTATCAGAGCCTGTATGATGATGCTATGGTTAAGGAGAGGGCGGATGTATTTGATAAATGGGTTAAAAACAAAATTGATATCACTTATATTAAAATAAGCGATGAATTCAAATCATGTGAATTTTTACAAAAAGGATGGCTGAAATAAAATTATTAAAGTCTCATATTTCGTTATCTGCACTTGAACATATTCTATATGTACTGTTATTAATATTTATTCCTGTAAAGTTATACCCGCAGGTAGCTGCCTCTTCTAAAAATGAAGCAAAAAAAATTGAAATCCTTAACGCTGATGTATGGTTAATAAATGATAAAATTGATAAGGATCTAAACCGTCTTCTGGGAAATATAAAAATAAAACACAACGATGTTTTGATGTATTGCGACAGCGCTTACTATTACAAGAATAAAAACCAGGTAAGGGCTTTCAGTAAAGTTCATATTGTCCAGGGCGATACTTTAAATCTTTATGGCAATTACCTTTTTTATGATGGGACAACTGAGAATGCTTTTGTAAAAGGCAACGTTGAACTAATTGATAAGGAAACCCATCTGTACACAGATTCTATCAATTATGATGTAAGTAACAGAATCGCACGGTACAATGACAGAGGCAGAATTACAAACGCTAAAAATACACTGACAAGTATTATTGGTGTTTTCTATGTATCGCAAAACCTATTTCATTTCAAAGATAGCGTAAAAATCGTTAATCCTGATTATGTCATGACCGCTGATACAATGGATTACAATACAGCATCAGAAATTGCATATTTCCACGGTCCCACTGAGTTAAATGGAGATAGTTTATATCTCTATTGCGAAAGAGGTTGGTACGACACAAAAAAAGAAGTTACCTCAATCTGGAAAAATGCCATGATAGACAACCGGCAACAAATCGTTCATGGCGATTCCTTATTTTTTAATGATAGTACCGGTTATGGAGAATCATTCAGGAATGTGGTCATTGAAGACACTACAAACAATATGGCTGTTGAGGGCAATTATGCATGGTATTATAAACAACCTGAAAAATTCATGGTTACAAACAGGGCAGTATTCATTCAAATTTCAAACCAGGACTCATTGTTTCTGCATGCAGATACTATTAGTTCAATTACAGTATCTGATACATCCGGGAAAGAGTTCAGACTGATGAGGGCCTACTATGGTTGCCGTGTTTTCAGCAAAACTCTTCAGGCTAAATGTGATTCACTTTCATATTCCTTTCAGGATTCTGTTATCAGACTATATAGGATCCCTGTGATCTGGTCAGATGAAGACCAACTGACATCTGATTCAATGGCAGTTTTTACTAAAAACCGTCAGACGGACCACTTGGAATTATATAATAATGCGTTTATTGTAAGTCAGGTGGATACTGCAAGATTTGACCAGATAAAAGGCCGGTCACTTACCGGTCATTTCAAAAACAATGAATTGTTTAAGATAGATATCAAGGGTAATGGTGAAGTACTTTATTATCTTCTTGATGGAGAAAATGTTGCAGGTGTGGATCAATCCAAATGTGCGAATATGGAGATTATTGTTGATAAAGGTAAAGTAACTGAAATTTATGAGTATGAGAATCCTGAAGGTGTTATTGATCCGCCCCTTCCTCTTAACTCTGTCAGGCTTGAAGGATACAAATGGTTCGATCACCTGAGGCCGAAAAAAAAGGCTGACATATTTAATAAATGAAAAAGAGGTTGATTCGATTAGAACCAGCCTCTTTTTAGTATTCATCCTCATTAAAAAAGAAGTCGTCCTTACTGGGATAATCGGGCCAGATATCTTCTATGCTTTCATATATATCCCCTTCATCCTCAATTTCCTGCAGGTTTTCAATAACTTCCATTGGGGCACCCGACCTAATGGCGAAATCAATCAGCTCATCCTTAGTGGCAGGCCATGGAGCATCCTCAAGTTTTGATGCTAATTCAAGTGTCCAGTACATATTTTCCTGTTTAAGTAAAGCTTAAAACAAAGTTTGCAAATATATATATTATTTTACTTAAAAAACAATACCCTATTTTAAGTTTTTTTACATTTCAAACTATCCACTTAATCTCTTCAATATCAAGGTCTAAGGAAATTTTTCTGGACAATACAAATAAAAAATCGGAAAGTCGGTTAAGGAATTTATTCACGATTTCAGGCGATTCTTCGGTTCTGTTTAACCTTGAAATTGCCCTCTCAGCCCTGCGACATACACATCGGGCTATATGACAATATGATACGAGTATATTCCCTCCAGGAAGAATGAAGTTCTTCAACGGAGGAAGGGTTTCTTCCATAAGATCAATTTCCTTTTCAATCACTGATATGCAGTCAGGATCAGGAAATATCTTTTTACTATTAATGTTATTATTGTCGTAGGCAAGGGTAGCAGCACATTTCATAAGCTGGCTCTGTACATAAATAAGAAGCTCTTTACGTTTTTGATTTTCTTTGTGATCCCTAAGGAGTCCGATCCATGCAATAAGTTCATCTACAGAACCATACGCTTCCAATCGTATTGAGTGTTTTGGAATCCTTCTGCCTCCCGACAATGAAGTTGTTCCATCATCACCTGTAAGGGTATAAATCTTCATGATTCAGAAAAAGGACAAACAAGAAGTGTAATTAACTCAGATCAAGTACTTTATGCTTTTTTATAATTTTCATTCCGGTAGTCCTGAGCAATCTCCCCATCGAACAACCTGATTATACGGGCTGCATGTTTAGCAATATCCTCTTCGTGTGTAACAACAATCACTGTATTCCCTTTTTTATGAATATCATCGAGTAACCCCATTATATCGATTGATGTCTTGCTATCGAGGTTACCGGTCGGTTCATCTGCTAGTATAATAGATGGTTTGTTTACAAGAGCCCTGGCAATAGCAACACGCTGACGTTGCCCACCGGACAATTCATTTGGTTTATGAGTCATCCTGTCTGCCAGGCCTACCTGTTCAAGGGTTTCCACAGCCACTTTTTCCCTGTCAGCCTTAGGTACTCCGGCATATATTAAAGGTAAGGTTACATTCTCAAGTGCTGAATACCTGGGGAGAAGGTTAAAAGTCTGAAATACAAATCCAATCTCTTTATTTCTGATTTCTGCGAGATAATCATCTTCCATTTTACTTACGTCGGTACCATTAAGAATATAACTGCCGCTCGATGGAGTATCGAGGCATCCAAGCAGGTTCATTAAAGTAGATTTACCTGACCCTGATGGTCCCATGATTGCAACATATTCATTCCTATCAATATTTATACTGACTGACCGTAAAGCTCTAACAATCACAGATCCAACCTGATAATTCTTAACAATATCGTGAATCTCAATTACTTTATCCATAACAATTAAAATTTGAATTTCCGAAATTAGATTAAATATGTCAAATAATAAATTTTAAATCCCTAATTTTTATTAATATCTGATTATATAGTCATTATGATTAATTCCCTCTCTGAAAAACAGAATTCCCATTCTGAAAATATCTATGCTTACAGAGACTTTCTTATGACGTTTTATTTCATCCCATGCATGAGCCATTTCTTTGGAATAGTTGATATCATCAATTATAATAACTGTTTTGGTGTCTGCCAGTTCTGCTATCAGGTTGAAGTATTTTATAACCGGTGCCTTTCGGTGGTTTCCATCAATAAAAACCAGTCCGGGCTTAACACCGGAAGTTGAAAAACCTGGAAGAAACTCATCAAACGGGCCTTCTAATACCTTTATGTTATTCAGACCAGCTTCAATAAAATTTTGCTTTGCAATAGCTGCTGTTCCCGGACAACCCTCTATAGTACATACCGTTGTGCCGGGACATGAAGCCGCCATGTACATTGTGCTTATTCCAATGGAAGTGCCAAACTCTATTATCAATGGTTTTCCGAATTCAGCAGCCATATTTGACAATAGAGCACCATATTTCCCCGGAACTGGTGAAAACCTGGCAATTTTTGATATTTTTCTTAAGTTTGTTTTCAACAATTCTGACCGGGAACCAAGATCCCGAACCATTATTCTTCGCTTGTCTGAGATCAACTTCTTTCTGACCAGTTCTATATTAAATATAACAGCAGGATCAATTTTATTTCTGAAGACCCTTGAAACCAGATCAAAAACAAATGGACTGTGAATTCCGTGTCCTTTCCGGTGACGTGATAGCAGAATGTAATTCAGGTATTTGATTGCCCGGGAAAAAATCATTTCAGTACTTACATTATAATTAGGACAGGTTTTCAAAATTACGTATTTTCGGATATCTATTGAACTACTTTTTTACATAATGATTATACAGGAATTTCTCGATACAAACATTACTTATTTGCAGGGAGTTGGTCCAAAAAGGGCAGAACTGCTAAATAAGGAGTTGAATATTTTTACTTTCCGCGACCTGCTATACTATTTCCCTTACAAATATATTGACAGAACAAGGTTTTATAAGATTGCTGAACTTGATCCTGACCTTCCGTTTGTTCAGATAAGAGGTATTATAAAAGGGTATTCCACAGAGGGCCATGGAGTCGGGAAAAGGTTAGTTGCTGATTTTCAAGATGAAACAGGTAACTTAAAGCTTGTTTGGTTCAAGGGTGGAAAGTGGATAACCGGAAGCTTTAGTCCAGGAGTTGAATTCATTGTGTTCGGGAAACCTGGTGTTTTTAACGGAATTATTAATATTATCCATCCTGAAATTGAAGCTGCCGATAAGATGGCAGAAAGGATTAATTCAGCTCTTCAGGCACAGTATAGTACTACTGAGAAGCTGAAAAATCAGTTTGTTTCATCAAAAACAATCAGTAAGCTGATAGGCAATATGCTGAAACAGATTAAGATAAGATTGTCTGAAACACTACCTTCCTACCTGGTTTCACGTTATAAACTAATGGAACTTCATGAGGCACTGCATAAGATACATTTCCCGGCGAATCCTGAGGAACTTGAAAAGGCACGGCACCGTCTTAAATTTGATGAACTGTTTTATATTCAGCTTAACCTCCTGAGATTTAAAACAAACCGTAACCTTAAATTTAAGGGATTTGTTTTTTCAAGTGTGGGAGATAATTTTAATAATTTCTATTATAACAATTTACCGTTTACTCTTACCGAGGCTCAGAAAAGAGTAATGAAAGAGATAAGAAAAGATCTCGGTTCAGGAAAACAGATGAACCGGTTGCTTCAGGGAGATGTAGGTAGCGGGAAAACACTAGTGGCTTTGATGAGTATGCTTATTGCTTTAGACAATGGATACCAGGCATGCATCATGGCCCCGACAGAAATTCTCGCGAACCAGCATTTTCAGACTATCACTAAATTACTTGATGGAATTGATATTAAAATACGACTTCTTACCGGCTCCTCAAAAAAGTCCTCCCGTAAAACAATTGCCGAAGCACTTCTTGACAGATCACTTAATATACTGATCGGTACTCATGCACTCCTGGAAGAAAATGTTCAGTTTGCCAATCTTGGATTGGTAATTATCGATGAACAGCATCGGTTCGGAGTTGCCCAAAGGGCAAGGCTTTGGCAGAAAAACCTCAATCCGCCACATATTCTTGTTATGACTGCCACTCCAATTCCAAGAACTCTTGCAATGACTCTTTATGGAGACCTGGATGTTTCTGTAATTGATGAATTACCTCCTGGCAGGGTTCCTATAAAAACAATGCATTTTACTGATTCTGAAAGGAATAAGGTCTTTGGATTTATCAGGAACCAGATAGACGAGAACCGCCAGATTTATATTGTTTATCCTCTGATAAAGGAATCTGAAACTATGGATTATAAGGATCTCGAGGATGGTTGGGATACTATTTCAAGAATCTTTCCGGCTCCGAAATATTGTATAAGTATTGTTCATGGGAAGATGACTCCTGCGAACAAGGAGATGTCAATGAAGCTTTTTAAAGATGGAGTGGCACACATTCTGATTGCTACAACCGTTATCGAGGTAGGTGTTGATATACCAAATGCTACTGTAATGATTATTGAAAGTGCAGAACGATTTGGCCTCTCACAACTTCACCAGTTAAGGGGACGTGTGGGAAGAGGCGCCGATCAGTCATATTGCATACTTATGACTTCAGACAAACTTTCAAGAGAAGCAGCAAAGAGAATTGAAGTAATGATAAGTACCAACGATGGTTTTGAAATTGCCGAGACTGATCTTCAGCTCCGGGGCCCGGGCGATATTGAAGGAACTCTTCAGAGCGGTATTCCGTTCGACCTGAAGATTGCCGACCTCAGCAAAGACGGACAATTAATTGAATACGTAAGACATATTGCCGAAGAGATTCTAAACCTCGATCCCTTACTTGAAAATAATCAGAACCTGATCTTCAGATCCGAACTAAAACGGCTTTTCAGTCAAAAGCAATCGTGGAGTAATATAAGTTGAAAATATGACACTTACAGATTATTATAAAATTCTTGGTCTGCCGACAAACTCAACAATCGAAGAGATAAAAAAGGCTTACAGGAAAAAAGCACGCCTCTGCCACCCCGATATTAATCCGGCCCCTGATGCAAAGGATCAATTCATAAGCATAACCGAAGCGTACGAGTTTTTAATTGCAAATCATGAAAAGATCAATTCTGATGATCAGGCATACCAGCAGGCAATGGAAGACTGGAGAAAATACAGGCAGAACAGGTCCCGGAAAAGAGCCACAGTATATGCCCGGACATCCTATGGAACATTCAAGAACACACAGTTTTACAAAACCACAAGGATCTTTGATGGCACAACAATAATTTTCAGTTTTATTGTCTCTATTATGGTACTGATTTATACTATTTACGGATATTTTTTCAGACTTAAACATCCAATCCCGGGACTTGACAAACCATCAGTTTTTGCTTTTGTAATGCTGCTTTTGCTGGGTATGGTCTTTTTTGTTATATCGTTTATTTATCTCAGGGCATATCAGGAAACTTCAAAAAAACGAAAAAAGAAATTATAGCCATATGGCATGATTTTTGCCTATTTTCAATTGATAACCAGGACTTAACTAAATTGGATTTTCCGTGATCCGGTTTTATTGGTCCAATTAACCTCAGGAGTATGAAAAAAATAATGTTTAAAGCCGCAATTGCATTTTTTGTCACACTACCTTTGATCTTTTCATCCTGTAAAAAATCACCTGTTGAAACTCTTCCGACGGATCCTGTTGTGATAAATATTACTGCTGATCAGGTTTCACTCATAAATTCAGAAAACACGTTTGCGCTGGACATTTTCAAAAAAGTTATTGAAAATTCTACTGCGTTGGATAATATTATCATTTCACCTCTAAGCATCTCATCTGCCTTATCAATGACACTTAACGGTGCTAACGGAGCAACGCGCGATTCAATGCTGGCTGCATTAAGAATGAATGGCGTAACTTCTGAAATAATTAATAACTCATACAAAAATCTAACCGAAGGCCTGCTTAAGGTTGATGACCGGGTTTTGATCTCAATAGCCAATTCAGTTTGGACAGAGGAAAATTTTGTCGTAAAAAAACCCTTCACCGATATCCTGACTCAGTATTATAATACTGAATCAAAGTCATTTGATATCCTGGATCCCCAGGTACCAGCACAGATTAATAGCTGGATTGAGAGTAAAACAAACGGATTGATAAAGAATATGATCGACCAACTTGATCCAACCACGGTGATGCTTTTGATAAATGCAATCTATTTTAAAGGGAAATGGGAATCTCAGTTTGATAAAGAGAATACTGTCCAGGGATCATTTTATAAACCAGATGGTGTAACAGCAACAGTGCCAATGATGAAACAGACTTCGGAGTTTAAGATTCATAAGGGGGAAGGATTTACTTTAGCTGAATTCCCTTACGGTCAGGGCAATTTTGTGATGGATATGATCCTGCCTGACGATAACAATGGAATAAAAAACATATTACCATTGTTAACAGACAATAATTTAAAAGGATGGCTCGATCAGACAATTAAAGTCAAGACCGATCTTTCATTTCCACGATTCAAATATGGGTACAAAAAAGAGCTTAGCGAAATATTAGCCGATATGGGAATGGGAATTGCTTTTGGCTCTAATGCCGATTTTTCAAATATCTCTGATATTCAGTTGTATATTAGTTTAGTCCTCCACCAGGCATTTATTGAAACAAATGAAGAAGGTACTGAAGCTGCCGCAGCTACCATTGTTGGAATCTCAAATACGGCCGTAATTGAGCCTCTCAATCTTAATATTGACCATTCATTCCTATACATTATAAGAGAGACCAGTACTAATTCTATACTTTTTATGGGCAGAGTTGCAGACCCGCTGGCGGAGTGAACATAAGCATGAACATGAATCGCTGGTTTTTCCGGCATTATAGTTTGATGAGCAAGGCACAAAAGATGGTTACTCAATTAGGGATGTTCATAAATGGTG
>PLLX01000223.1 GCA_003141415.1 Bacteroidales bacterium | reverse complement strand
GCAGCAATCTCGCTCCATGCAGCCTCAATGTTAGGTATCAGGTTTCCCTCAGTGATCTGCTGATGATAAATATCGTCAACAATTTTACAAACCGGTCTGTTAACAGCCCGGCAAATTGCGTATGCCTGTGGTATACCATTCAGAAACAGCCCCGGATGATCATGAATCGTATTCAGTGGTTCGAGAACAATTGTCACTCCTGCCGGTTCCATGACGTCACAGCAATACCTGAGGTTATCAATGACATTTGCAGTTTGAAAATCTCTATGGAGTCTTTCATCGTATCTGCCCGGAACAACAAGTGCCCATTTTACACCTGTCCGTTTAGCCACTTCAATACCCTCTTTCATCTTTTTGATCAACATTTCACGGGTTTCCGGCTTGTTGAGGACAAAAGAGGTCACAGCAAAGTCGGCATACAACACAAATGGGCCTAGTTCCATCCCCAGACGATGCATTTCATTGGCAATTTTAACCTGATCTTCCACGGGCCTTCCCATTAGTCCGTTATCGAACATAGCCCTGAAGCCCATATCATAACAGAACTTTATGTTATCGATAATCTCTTTGCCGGCGTGTTCTTGAAACATCCCTATGCTTGGAGCATATTTCAGTTTGAAAGGAGTCGTTGCTTCAGTTGCTTTTTGTTGCTTTGAAAAAGCACCGGTACCAAAAACTGCAGGAGCAGCTAAAATAGCGGCTCCTGTAGCAGTGGCTTTTTTTATGAAGTCTCTTCTCGAATGATCCATATAATCAATATTGAGAAATAACAATTACTTTGTTGCAGGTTCCGGAACATATGCCAGTCCTGCTATTGGCACAGTTTTGTCAACGTCAACCGGACCAAAAGTAAATACTTTCGGACCAAGTTTGAGGTCGGAGTTCATCATTTCTTCATAGGTTACTTCTTTCCCGGTATAAGCAGATATCCGGCCCATGATTGCATTCATAGTTGAAATAGCTGTATTTTCTGCTTCATTTATGGGTTTGCCGGTACGGATAGCAGTAACGAGATCAATATGCTCCTGAACATATGGGTCGACACTTACACTTTTGGTTGGTTTGCCATCTTTATCCATCGGATAATTATATTTCCAAACCTCAGTCCCTGCCAGATCGAGGATTGAGTTCTGGCAGTTAGTTGAACCTTTTGATCCCTGAAATCTTTCTGATACATTATTTACGCAACCATTAATCTGACGACACATGCTATGTACGTGAGTTCCATTTTCAAAAGTAAAATCGACACTGAAATTATCATATTGGTTCCCGGTAACACGACGTAGTCTTGAACCCATTCCTACTGCTTTAACAGGATGAGCACCAGTGAACCAGTCCATTACATCGAGGTTATGAACATGCTGTTCTACTATATGGTCACCTGAAAGCCATGTCCAGTTAACCCAGTCACGGATCATATATTCCATTTCACTCCATTTTGCATTTGGGTCGCGATGCCATAGTTTACCTCCATTCCACCAAACATTACCTCCGACTATATCACCAATTGAGCCCTGGGCAACTTGTTGGTATGTGGCAATATAGTCACGCTGGTGACGGCGTTGTGTGCCTGTAACGATACACAATTCCATCCCTTTAGCTTTCTGAGCAGTAGCCATCACGGATCTTGCTCCAACCGGGTCCACGCAAACCGGTTTTTCTGCAAAGACATGTTTTTTAGCCTGTATTGCTGCAGCAAGGTGATCGGGCCGGAAGAAAGGAGGTGTGGCAAGAATAACCAGGTCAACACCTGCATCAAGAACTTTCTGATATGCATCGAAGCCTACAAAGCATTTATCAGGAGGAACTTCCTGTCCTTTTTGTTTCAAAATCTCTGCTCTACAGGAATCTATACGATCCTGGAATGTGTCACCCAATGCAACAATCTTCAGATTTGGTCCCGCACTCAAAAAGTTAATTGCTGCACCTGTTCCACGACCACCACAACCAATAACTCCGGCTTTGAGAACTGGCCCGTCCGGGGCCTGATCAAGCATTGTTGGAATTGCAACAACTTTTTTTGTTTCCCGGGCACAACTGGTTATTATAGAAGGGACAATTACACCTGCTACGCCAACCGTTGCTGCTTTACCTAGAAAATTACGTCTTGAAATACTTGAATTTTTCATAGTAGATTAAGTTTATGACGACTGATAAGAATAGATCTTGAAAGTTAGTTTTGGAATGTAATCAAATATAAATATAGGCTTTTAAAAAAGCAAATAATAAATCCCTTTTAATGATTTTTAACTTAAGTCAAAAGGCGATTTACACTTGCTTAAATTTAAATTTTACTAAATCTGTCAGATGGTGGCAAATGATAGCATTTTTTACTACTTTTCGATGTTTATAATCCACATTTTTCTACCTGGGATCGTTTTAAAGAACCTTTTTAACCGCAAAGCACGCTAAGAAGGCGCAAAGTACGCAAAGTTAAAACAATATCATTCAGTTCTTTGCGACCTTTAGTTTTAAACCTTTGCGATCTTAGCGGTTAATGGATTTGTCTTAAAACTTCTGACCTATGCTTAGAACCGGTATAAAGAGATTTATTAAGCAATGCGAATACTTATTAATCCTGCCCCTACTTTTATACAGTTGTGGCAATAAGCCTGTCGGTAACACAGCTGTTTCAGACCTGCCTCCGAAACTGGAACCTGATTATTCTGACATTACAATACCTCCGAATATTGCACCATTGAACTTCATTATTAAAGAAAAAGGAACAGCATATTATGTAAAATTCTCCTCCGGCAGTGGAACAGAAATTGAACTTACTTCTGGAAACGGCAGAATTCAAATCCCTCAAAGGAAGTGGAGGAGAATGTTGCAAAACAGTACAGGTAAGAATATTAAGATTGATATCTTTTCAAAGGATGGTGAGGGTAAGTGGATAAAGTTTAGAACCATTACCAATAAAGTTGCTTCTGAACCAATAGATCCATATCTCTATTACAGGTTACTGTACCCTGGTTATGAAAGCTGGGCTGAATTGAGTATAAACTGTCGCAGTCTCGAGAGTTTTAAGTCAAAATCGTTCATCGAAAACAGCATTGTTGATCAGAATTGTGTCAATTGCCACTCTTTTAATAACGGGAAATCATCTGATTTTCTTTTTCATATGAGAGGTACTATGGGGGGAACCTATTTCTATTCGGAGGGGAAATTCAAAAAGATAAATCTCAAAACGAAAGAGATGAAAAATGGTGCAGTCTATCCCAGGTGGCATCCTTCCGGTAAATTCGTAGCATTTTCATCAAATAAAATTATCCAGAGGTTTCATGCTGCAGATAATAAAAAGGTTGAAGTAAGCGACCTGGAATCATCTCTTATACTTTATGATGTAGAGAAAAATGAAATAATGAACATTGAATTAGCCAATAAAGATAAGTTCATGGATACATACCCTGAATGGTCACCAGATGGAAAATATCTTTATTTCTGCAGAGCAGTCCAGATTGGGGAAAATTATGATTATAAACAGATTAAATACAATTTATACCGCACAGCATTTAATATTGATAAACGATCCTTTGGAGATGCTGAACTCATATTTGATGCTGCTCAAAGAAATAAGAGCATTGCATTTCCCCGGATTTCTCCAGATGGTAAATTTCTGGTCCTCACGCTGTTCGATTATGGCTGTTTCCCAATATGGCACAAAGAAGCCGATCTCTATTCAATTAATCTCGAAAACTTTAAAGCAGACCGGCTGGATCTTAACAGTGATTACAGCGATAGTTATCACTCATGGTCCTCAAATGGCAAATGGCTGATATTCAGCAGTAAAAGAGGAGACGGATTAACAGCAAGACCATACATATCATATATTGAAGAAAACGGAGTTTCAGATAAACCATTTATTCTCCCACAAGAGGATCCGGAGTTTTACCAGGGGTTTTTAAAAAGCTTTAATATACCCGAATTTTCGACAGTTAAAATTGATATGAACCCGGGAGAGATCCGGAGACTTGCCAAAACAGTGGCAACGCAGGCTAAATGGAGTAAGAACTAATATGAATTTTAAGTTTAATCATACATTAAATTAAGAGATCTCTCAAATCGAGAGGAATTCAAGGGATTAAGAAATAAAGACATGCGAGATAGAGATTCCTCGTCCGCCGGTTAGCGGACTCGGGATTGACACGGCAATGGAAGGGAACAAGGGTAGCGAAGGCGGTTCGCTGGGCGAACCGCCTTCACTACCCCATACTTCTAAAACCGCTTGTTATTCCGAATGAAACCGCCAACTGGCGGTGAAATGAGGAATCTCATCGGACAAAAGAGATTTTGAAAAAACAAAATTTCATTCCAAACTAATCCGCCAACCTGCAGCGAAATGAGGATTCTCAATATTTATTTAAATTTGTTGAAAATAGTCCATGAAAATACAATTATATTATGTGTATATTTTGACAAATGCTAATCATAAAGTTCTTTATACAGGCGTTACAAATGATTTAGAAAGAAGATGTTTTGAACATAAACAGAAGAAAATAAAGGGATTTACTGAAAAATATAATGTCGAAAAGCTTGTCTATTTTGAGAAATTTGATCTTGTTGATTTAGCTATAGCAAGAGAAAAACAAATAAAAGGATATTCAAAAATGAAAAAAATAACTTTAATAGAACAATTTAATGATAGTTGGAATGATTTATTTAATAATGGAGTAATAGAGATTCCTCGGTAATAATCGGGATTGGAGAAATGCGGTTATGCGAGATAGAGATTCCTCGCTTACGCTCGGAATGACACGGCAATGTAGGGGAACAAGGGTAGTGAAGGCGGTTCGCTCGGCGAACCGCCATCACTACCCCATACTTCAAAAACCGCTTGTCATTCCGAATGAAACCGCCAACTGGCGGTGGAATGAGGAATCTCATCGGACAAAAGAGATTTTGAAAAAACAAATTGCCAATCCGAATAAAGCGAAGCTGAATGAGGAATCTCACCTACAATAATAGAATTTAAAATGAATGATGATACACTAGACTCAAAGGATAACAGATGAATAAAATCAAATCTAATAGCAAAACTTTTTTCAACTGGTTACCGTACCTGGTATTCTTTTTTGCATCATTCATCAATTTCGGATTCTTTGGCAACTATATATTCTTTTATCAGGAAAAGGCCTCACTTTTCTTTTTTTCATCTGATTTTCTTATTGAGAATCTTCATCAGCCAGGTGGGTTTCTTATCTGGGTTGGAAAGTTCTTTTCGACGTTCTACTATTATCCTCTTGCAGGAGCTTTGATTCTTTCCGCTTTCCTGACTCTGATTGTAATATTGGTAGCAAAAATCGTATATATTTTACATGGACATAATTCGAAGGTTATCTCTCTGATAATCGGTGCATCACTTTTCTATCTTCAAACAGACTATCGTTTTTTGCTTTTCAATATCGTCGGGATATTGCTCCAAATGGCTTTCTTCTGGTTTATATTGAGATATTTACATGCCTTAAAAGGATGGGCAGCCGTAATACTTGCTCCATTCCTTATTTATGCCACCGGAGGCTTTGCCTGGGCTTTCCTCTTACTCGTTACATTATTTTTCGCCTTTGACAAAGAGAATAAAGGATGGATCAGGCTTATTGCACTGTGGAGCCTTGGTATTTTAACTTTTTACATATCAAAAGAATATCTCTTTTTCCAGTCAGGAAAAACTCTGTTGACATTTCCGTTCTCAGATCATAATACCGGGGCTCAGCAAGTTCTTTTTATTTCAGTTGCGGTAATTATTGCAATTCTTCCGGTAATATCTAAAATAAAATTCCCGGTCCCTGAGAAGTTTAGAATCTCTGAATTTACAGGAAGTCTTATTATGACAATCGTTCTAATTGTTGTATTTTCGATAATGGGAATCAGAAAGTTTGACAATAAAACAAAACAGTACTTCCATGTGGAAGATTTATTTTATCAGAATAAGTATAATGAAGTAATCGCTTTCAATACTTCAAATCCTCCTACAAATTCATTGACGATCTTTCTGAATAATATAGCCCTTTGTGAAACGGATAAACTGGATGATTTGCTGTTTCATTTCGTCCAGAGTCCTGATGGAAAAACTCTTTTCCTTAAATGGGATCTTGCCGGCGAAGTACTTAATCGCGGGGGCTATTTTTATTATACTATCGGCATGATTAATGAAGCGCACCGCTGGGCATTTGAAAATATGGTGATGAAAGGGCAATCACCGGAAGGATTAAAGATGCTCATCAAAACTGAATTGATAAATGGTAATTATGAAGTAGCTTCAAGATATATTAACGTTTTAAAGAAAACACTTTTTTATACAAAAGAGGCAAAATCGTTTGAAAAACTTTTATTTAATGATTCTGCTGTAAATAAAGATAAGGAACTTGGAGAAAAAAGTCAAAACAGGGTTAAAAACGATTTTTTCTCAATCACAGATAACCCTTACATTAATATTGAAATGATTCTGGCATCCGATACGTTAAACAGGAAGGCATTTGAGTATAAGATGGCATTTATGTTACTTAAGAAAAACTTAAATGGAATTGCACGTGATTTGCCGGAATTTGAAAAATTAGGATTCAGCAGATTACCTGTCCATATTGAAGAAGCAGCTTTGGCCCTGGCTGTTTCGAACAGGGACAGATTTCCTGACATAGGCAATCTTCATATCAGTAATGACACTAAACAAAGGTGGAATCAATATCTTGGTGTGCTTCAACAATATGGTAACGATCTGAAATCAGCAGAACCTGCATTAAAAAGGCGGTTCGGGGATACTTTCTGGTATTATGTTTTCTACAGATAGTCAGTCAAAGTAATATGAATATTATCCGACTCACAATTATTAGACTTCTGAACTTTAAAGGCTTAACGTGCTTTTGGTTTATAATTCAATAGCTTTTGAATCATTGACAACATTTCCATCTCTTTTTTATCAAGTTTCCTTGTCTTGCTTTGTTCATTCAATAATGTAGAAGAAGCTTTGAGGTCACTTTTGTAACCTGTCTGGTCACCCAACTGATATCTTATCCTTGATCTTTGAAAATAGTATGCATATTTACTCTGATCAATACGAATAGCATTATTGACATCATCCAGGGCTTTTTGCAGATTGCCTGTCTGCTGGAAAGTAAGGCTTCTGTTATAGAACATTGTTGCATTCTCAGGAAAATTATTAATAATGGTGTTATATGCATCAATTGCCTGCGGCCATTGTCCCGAGTAACTTAAAATTATTGCTTTCTTAGCCAGGACAGAATAATTGAGTGGCCATATTTTTAAATAGTTTTCATACTCATTAAACGCATTCTGTACATTGCCAGTCTGCTCCATAATTTCAGCACGATGAATCAGCAACGGGGCATCCTGAGGGTTTTTCTTTATTTCGTCTCCCAACAATACTATCGCTTTGTCAAAATTGGCCTTCCCCTTATCGGTAGATGAAGTATTCTTTAAGAAAAATCCTCTTTCCATGTAACATTCATAGTTTTCAGGATCAACCGATACTGCCTTTTCAAAATCGGCTTTCGCAGCCTGTATATCTCCTTTCAGCATAAATAAATTCGCCCGTGAAAGATAATAATTCGCCTCATCGGGATATCTGTCAATGATTCCATTCAAGAGATCAAGTGCCGGCCCGAATTGTTGAATATTCTGATATGAAATAGCTAGGTTATAGGATACCAATGTGTTATCAGGCTGAAGTTCCTGCATTTTTTTAAAATAGGGTATTGCCTTATTCCATTCTCCCATCTTTTGGTACGTTGTTGAAATTAAATCATATTCGCTGTAAATATTCGCATTTGATTTTAATACATATAACCCATCCTTCAATGCTCCATCATAATCATCCATAAGCAACTGCAATTCACCACGCTTGATATAAAGCGACTTGTCCTCAGGATTCTGACGGATCTGCTTCTCAATAAGCCTTTTTGCAATCATCCTGTCATGTATATCATCAGTCGACCTTGCCCTCCCTAAAATTATATTCAGCATTAACCTGTCTTTGTAGGCGTCAAAAAAAGTACTGTCTGTTTTTATTGCCTTATCAATATTGGCCATGGCGTTTTTATACTCTTTTGAAGTAATGTTTAACGAGGCTGACCGGGTATAATACATGGCATTCTGGGAAAAGTCATCGGTCATTTTCCTGAGATTATTGTATTTATCGCTGAAAAATTCAGGAATATTAGCGGCTCTTTTGTCAAACGCCAGATTTTCGAGAAAGACCGGAGGTGAATCATTACCATTCTCATCTATATGAGTAAGATATAATTGAGTATAAGGTCCCCTAATTTTTGAAGAAAATACTAACCATTTGCTATTAGGTGACCATGAATGCCATGAATTCATATTTTTTGTATTGCAGTTCATTAAACGAGGTGTCCCGCCACCAGCCGGCATGATATATAGTTTACTGTCGTGCTGCAATAACATATAGTTTTCAGACTGGCAAAACACTACCCACTTACCATCGGGTGAATAGCGCGCAAAGAAGTTGCTTTTACCATTATTGGAAGCACCTTGCACAGGCATGGCCTGCCCACCCATACCTTCATTAAACTGAAGACGGTACAAGTCAAACTTAAATGGCTTATGCTTTGTAACGAATTCATCAGCATCCTCTAAATTCAGCAATATACTTTTTGAATTATCAATTTTAGAAGACATGTACCTGTTGGCCCTGGTAAATAATATTTCACGGTTATCAGGCGACCAGTTCGGATTACTTTGAACATACTGCTTGTCTGAAGCTCCCGGAAGTGCGTAAAACTTCTTTGCTTCCCTGTCATAAACAGCAATTATCCCCTTTATCGGGAAAAACAGTTGTGAATACTCCAGGTTATCTACCGCAACAAAAACAGAACGGTCCTTTACTGTGGACAGCACATATCTGCCATCGGAGGAGATCTGAGACAGCAAACCATATGTATATACTCCATCTTCCTTTTTGTAATCGTCCCATGTGATTATTTTATCAAAAGTCAGATGAATTGTATCCTTTATAGGGGCAATGACGTATGATCCTTTGTCATTGGCATAATCAATATCCATAGCCAGAAGTCCGTTCCCTGAAAATGAATGGCAATTTGCACAAACAGGTATATTGTCGAGAATCTTATGTGGTTTCCCACCTGTAATGCTTCCCAGGTACCATTGTATTTCACGTACATTCTTTACAGCATAGCCAAATGGCAACGGAACAGCTCTGTAAAAAACTGAAGCGCCGACGGAATCCTTTGAGAAGGAAAAGGAAATCCTTCCGGATGAATATTTGGCACCAAGAATGCCCTTGTGTTCACCAATGATTGTGACGGAAACCGGATTTGTTGCAGAAGCAGTTTTTATATTTGACCAGGTTGCTGAATCGGGCCTCCATGTCGATGCTTCTACAATTTTGCTATATAACTCTTTTCCACTTTGCGTTAAGAGGCGGATGTGCCAATGAGCCGATGTTTTCAACGTGTCTTTCCACAAAAATTCAGGCGCCGGAAATTCAGGAGGGAAAATTGTACCTCCCAATGGATAATCTATAGCTATCCCTGCCGGGTGAATCTTGTTTTTTTCTATATTCTGAAACTGATCATTAACATGCATATTATTGCAGGAGCATATAAAAAAAGTCAAAAAAGAAATGATCAGCGGGTTTTGGAACAGATGTTGATCATGAAAGTTAATTATTCTGAGATATTTAGACATAATTCATCGGGTTGTGAAATAATCAGATAATCAAAACCTGGTAAAACAGGGTCTTCTATGCATTATTCAGTTTTGCACTATTTCTAAAGCCAAATTAAAACAAGTTTATCGATATAACAAAATCATCCATCATTGGTTTTGACATAGATAGTCTTACTTACACTTTGTGAATAAAAAAAGGCAGGCAGAAGCCCGGAAGCTCTGCCTGCCAAATAAAGAAAATTAAATAATATTAATAACCCGGGTTCTGAATAAGCTTGGTGTTTTTATTCATTTCATTCCTGTAAATCGGGAAGAAATAACACTTATTAGATGCATCCCATGATCTTGTTTCCTCAACCAATAGAGCGTTAGAATAAATCGGAGCACCCCAGGTTGACCCATCAGCCTTGCGATAATTATTAGCTGACGGAGTTACATACTTCACATCAACACGATGTGTCGGTTTATATGCATCCGGACCAATCACCCAGCGGCGTACGTCCCAGAAGCGATGGTTTTCAAATGCAAGCTCAACCCGACGTTCGTGTCTTACGGCAGTACGCATTGCTGCCTGTGAGAGACCTGATGCTATACCTGGCTGTCCTGCCCTTGTACGAATCATATTGATATAAGTTGTAGCATCTGCGAGGTCACTTCCTGCATTTTCCTCAATACATGCTTCTGCATAGTTCAAAAGAACTTCAGCATAACGTATGTGACGGAAAGGAATATCCTGCTTTACATATTGTGGGTCGAGTGTGGGATCGACAAACTTCCGCAGATAGTAACCGCTCCTTCCACCGTTCCAGTTCTCGATCGGCCCCTGACGGGTATCGACACCGGGGATAAGCTGATTAGTACCTGCAGCATCGGAATAAACATGACCTACCTGAAGTCTATCCCATGGGTCAAGACCCTGAACATCAACAGGACGTTTTCTCCATGGAACCCCTTCATACAGAATGGAAGCATAGAAACGAGCGTCACGTTTAACGTAAGGATTGGCGAGTTCAGCAGGTTTGGTCCAGTCGAAAGATGAACCGTCTTTCATGTCATACTGATCGACCATATCTCCAAGAGGAGTATTGTTGCCCCAGTTGTGGTAGCCATTTGGTCCGCAGTACTCAGCCGGATTGTAATCTGACCAGCTTGCTCCGGTCTTGAGCGTAAAATACTGAAGAAGGATATCTTCAGTCTCATAGCCGTAAGATAGAAAATAATTGACAAAATTCTGAGCAACAGAATCGCTGGGTGCAGGGGTTGCTTTATAGAGACTATAGGTTCCCAGATCGATAACTGCTTTGGCAGCAGCTTTGGCAGTTGTCCAGCGTGAAGCCTGTGATCCGGTCGTATAACCAAGCAGTTCGGGATTTGCATATCCTGGTGCATAAGTTGTGGTGTTATGCAGATCGCTGGCAGCATAGAGCAGTGTTCTTGCTTTAAGAGCAAGAGCAGCTCCTTTTGTTGCATGGCCTCTCATATCACCTGTAAATGATGCAGGAAGCATTGTTGCAGCAGTGTCGAGCTGACCTGTAATGTAGTTTATACATTCCTCATAAGTATTCCTGGCAATGCTATAGTCCTGATCCAATCCATATTGCTTGGTTATAAGAGGCACACCACCATACATGGCAACCAGGTAATGATAGGTATAAGCCCTAAGGAAATAAACTTCGCCAATAGTTTGTGTTTTTGTTGCATCATCAGGAAATACGACAGTTTTTACTTTTGAAAAGAAAAGGTTGCAAGCCCTGACGTTAGAATAAAGCTGGTTCCAGAGATAATGGTATGTATCCTGAGAAGATCCATTCGATTCCCAGCCGGTAATATTATCCTGGGTAACAACACATTTGTCGAAGTCGAAAACACCCCAGTCGGGAGTGAATGATGTTTCATCAACATAGTCATCAAGTCTGGTAATACAGAAAGGATAACCTATTGCATTTTCATAACATTGATTGACAAATGCCGCAGTAAGATTAGGATCTATCCATACGGCAGCATCGGAATAAGCTCCCAGAGGTGTCGTATTTAGAAAGTCCTTTTTACATGAAGTAGCAATTCCTATTAAAGAAACTACACTTAGTATAAATAATAATTTTCTCATATTACTTTAATTTTTAGAAGGTTAAAGTTACTCCAAGGTTCACAACCCTATTAAGAGGGTAAGAGGTACCCTGATCTTCTTCGGGATCTATTTCTTTAAGCTTGCTCAGAGTTAACAGGTTCTGTCCGCTGGCATATACGCGAATCTTCTCAACACCAATTTTCTTAAGAAGACTGGTTGGCAATGTATATCCAATTTCCATACTTTTCAGACGAATATAATCGGTAGAGAATTCCCAGAAGGTGCTACGGGTGTACCCCGGTGACCAGTACTCATTACTGCGGTTAAATACACGTGGCCAGCTGGCTGTTGTGTTTTCAGGTGTCCAGCGGTTCTTAACCCAGGCCTCATAGTAATTACCTATATCACCTGATTCAGGATTAAGATAGGCGATAGCGCCTGTTGCTCCCTGGAACAAAATACTTATATCGAATTGCTTATAAGTTACTACTGCATTAAAGCCTCCGATAAAAGTTGGCATGCCGGTTTTTTTATCCATGACTCTGTCGAGTCCGTCAATTACTCCGTCGTTGTTCACATCCTTGAAGATCAAGTCACCCGGCTGGGCGCCTGCCCAATGAGGATAAGCTGCTACAGCTTCGGCGTCTTGGAAAACACCGATGACCTGGTAAGCTAACTGAGCATTCATAGGATTGCCTTCTGTTTTCTGATAATCGGGTATACCGGGAGTGTCATAGTTGAATACAACCTTGTTTTTTGCGAAACTGCCGTTCAAAGAGAGGTTATAACCGAAATCTCCTTTATTACCATGATAGGTTATAACAGCTTCAAATCCCTCATTCTGAACCTTTCCGATGTTCTGGGGAGGAAGTGTCATACCCGTGCTTCCCGGAATAACAGCAGATGCCTGCCACAGAATGTCTGAACGCAGATTATAGAAAAAGTCAGCGTTAATTGTCAGTTTCTTATTCAGCAGGTTTGCATCGAACCCTATGTTAGACTGGTTAGCCACCTCCCATGTTACATTGGGATTAGGAACCACGTTTTCGTACAGCATTTTGTTGTTGACACCCTGTCCGAATACATAATTTTGACCATTGAAGCTATAGGTTGAAAGGTACTGGTACTCCTGAAGAGCTCCATTGTAATAAACCCTGTCATTCCCTGTCTGGCCCCAGGAAGCACGTAGTTTAAAGTCATTAATGAAAGAGATACTATTTTTCCAGAAGTTCTCGTCAGAAATACGCCATCCTGCCGATACCCCAGGGAAGAATCCGTATTGTTTGCCTGGTTTGAACATGTAGGAACCATCATACCTGGCTAAGAGTTCTATCAGATATTTTTGGCTAAAGTCGTAGTTTATACGTCCGAAGTAGCTTTCGCGTGCATTCTGATCTGCGTAGCCACCGTTCGACATATTTATGTCAGCAGCGCCGGCAAACATCTGTGGGATAGCAGCTGTAACGAAATTCTTTCTGAATTCGTTTCCATAGTTATTCTGGCCATATTGGCTTTCTGTACCTGCCAGTAACTTAACATGATGTTTATCAGCGATGGTTGTTTCGTAGGTTGCATAAGCGTTAAAGGTTTTCTTTCCACCTTCCTGCCAGTACTCTGTAAGATCGGGAGAAGCAAATCCTCTCTGATTCTTTACAAGCACAGGTATGCCATCTGCATCTTTTGTAATTCCATCCCAGGAATAAAGGTACCATGGAGTATCGAATACTTTGCGGAAGTCGAAGGTCTTATCATACGAACCATTGGCCTGTACAGATAACCCTTTTACCCATGGGATCGTAATATTAAGCCTCAGGTTGCTTTCCATATTATAGAGACGGTCCCTGTCAAAACCGGTCGCGTCGGTAACTGTTACAGCTGAGTTCATACCGTATTCAATATCCGGTCCCGGATCTCCGTTTGGCCACCAGGCCTGCATGGTAGGTTTCCCCCTCATGAGCATACGGAAAATGTTACCTTCACTGACTGTAGGAAAGTTCCTGTCTTCCTGGCGACCAGCAACGTCGAAAGAAAGACTTATATTCTCTGTTATCTTACCGTCAATATTACTGCGGAAATCATACTGGGTAAAGTTTGTAGCACTGTGTTTATAATATGCATCCTGAAATTTACTTCCCAATGAAAAATAATATTTCATTTTTTCAGTACCACCTGAAACAGATATGTTTTCATAATTCTGAGCTGACCAGGGTTTGAACACAGCTTTAAACCAATCGGTGTTTGGGTGTCCCCATGGATCTGATCCATCACCAAACTGTTGAATATCAGCATCTGAATACACCTGATTACGTCCTTTGCTGGGTGCAGCATAATATGCAATTTCATTCTGTATTGTTGCATAGGTAGCAGCATCGGCCATTTTTGGAACTACGTCGGGTTGGTTAAAACCCGAGTTCCAGTTTACTGTAACTGTCGGTTTTCCGGCCTGACCACGCTTGGTGGTAACCAACATAACACCGTTTGCAGCCTGTGTACCATAGATAGCTGCCGAAGCATCTTTCAGGACTGTAATACTTTCAATGTCGCTGGGGTCCAGACGTTCGAGTGAACGATGTGGGATTCCATCAACGACAACCAGAGGGGAGTTATCACCCAGGGTATTGGCGCCACGGATTGTAATTGTGGTACCGTCTTCACCTGGTTCACCACTCTTCTGGATGGCGGTAAGTCCGGGGATATGCCCAACCAGACTATTGGTAAGGTTAGTAGTCGGTGACTGTTTAAGGGTTGAACCATCAACTGAACTGATGGCGCCGGTTAAGCTGGCTTTCTTGGTTGTACCATAACCAGTCACCACAACTTCGCCCAGTTGAGAAACTTCAGCCTCCAAAGCAAGTGTTACGGTAATCTTTCCGGCTAATGGAACCTCCTTGGAAACATACCCAATAAATGAAAAGATCAGGGTTGCATTCGGGTCGTTAACGGTTACGATAAAATTGCCGTTTGCATCGGAAATGGCTCCATTTATAGTTCCTTTAACCAGAACATTTACACCAGGCAATGGCTGGTTGTTTGCTGCGTCTGAAATAGTCCCTGAAACTTTAATTTGTTGTTGATCGGAGACAGTTCCCGGGGTTTTACCACCGGTAGGATTTTCTGTAGCAAGCGAATAGGCAGGAAGGGCCAATCCACAAAACAGAAGCACGGTAACAATTTTCATAGTTAGTAGTAACTTTTGAAAATTCGCATCTGGCTTTAACAGCCAGACACAGTTGCAAGTTTTTTTCATACTGTTACACTGTTAGTTAGTTAATAAATAGTTAGAATTAGGATTAAAAATAATTATTCTTTGAATCACTAGTAAGTGTAAAAAATACACTTACTAGTTTAAAAAAAAACTTTCTCATTCTTTATTCACTTTCCTCAAATCAATATTCCGATTATCGTCTTTATAAGACCAGGTTAATTACCATGCAATATAAGACACGATATTTTAAAAAACAAATTTTTCTGGAACTTTAGTTCTTCTTTTTAAGAATTAAATTCTTTCATTACTGTTTCGTTGCATTCCCGGTTTTTCCGTCAAATGCGCATACTACCCTGAACCCCACATGAAAACAATCGGAATACCACCAGATACTCTTTGGCATTTGAGGGTCGGTCTTCAGCCACGACTCTGTTCTCGTATAATCACGGGCAGCACTTCTTAATAATCCGGCACTACTTAAGAATGAGCCTCCACGCACGACATGCTCAGTTCCCTCTGACGGGCCCGTTGGATCTTTTATAATTCCTTTGGGGTATCGTGAATATGCATCCGGCTGATACCAGTCAGAACAAAACTCAGCCACGCTCCCGGCCATATTCCTTAATCCGAACGGGTTAGGCTTTACCCTGTCTGGTAGTTGTGTTTTTGTGGGACTGTTACCTTTATATATTATATAGGTATTGATTATTGTTGTATCGTTTTTCGAGAGTTTTGCTTTTAATCCGGTTTTCTCAAACTTTTTAGGGTCACCCGTGAAAAAATAGGGGCCCGTTGTACCACCTCTGCAAGCATATTCCCACTCTGCTTCAGTAGGAAGACGATAGCTCTTGCCGGTAACTTTACTTAACCATTTACAATAGGTTTCTGCTGCATGAAAAGAAAAAGAAATCGCGGGTCTCTTACCCAGTCCCCATCCCTGGTCGGGCTGTCCGTATGGTGGTGTAGCTCCTGATATAGCATCAGTTTCCGATGCCTTTCGGCTTCTTAACCCTTCAGTATCTGTAGACCGGCCTTCGGCAGCTGTCTGAACATAAAATGCAAGGAACTCATCCCATGAAACTTCAATTTCTGCCATAAAAAACGGGCTTAACTCAACTTCTCTGACAGGTCCCTCATCATCCTTTCGGAATGGTTCAGTAGCAGGACTCCCGATCCTGAATGTTCCACCAGGAATTGCAACCATATTAAATGAGATCGATGATTTTGGGATTCGCTCTGTGAAATTTTTAAATTCAGTAACACTTGCGGGTTCTGTAAAAATTTCTTTTGCTGCAGATGATGTATTTCCAAATGTGGAATTGCTTCCATGGGTATATCCCTCTATAAAGTGTCCTGCATTAAGGTGACAGTTAATGCAATGAAGTTCGTCTGTTTTTTTTGTCTGTGTATAATAAAGGTGTGCATCTTCTCCTGCCTTTGAAAGTTTGCCAGGGAAAAGATTTTCATGACATGTGATACAACTGCTTTCATAAACATAACCTCGTGCAACTTCAAGATGTCCTTTGTCGTCCCAGTTAAATGAAGCTGAATCTTTTGTCCACTTGCTCCAGAGATCGCGTAAACCTGTCTTTCCCTTTGCCCAGAGGTACCCTTTGCCTTTCGGCGGCAGGTGGCAATCAACGCAGGCAACCCTGTATCCCGATCGCGTATCATAATGTACTGATTTTTTCCAGGCTGCATCAGCCATGGGATGAATATGGCATGAGACACAATAATCGTTAGATGATGTCATATGCAGAGCTTTTCCACCACCCAGGATAAGAAACGCACCGATAATCAGTCCGGGAATAAACCATAAAATTAATCGCTTCATAGATCAGGTTTTGCGGGTTCAAGATAAAAAATTATCTAACATTCCATACAGGTAAAAATCATTTTTAAGAAATTATTCTAATAAGAAGAATTCAAGCCTGAGTCCCTCTATTCTACATGCCTCTCCCCAACCCCTAACCCAGGAGTGAGGGGCTATGTAACTAATAAACTGTGCGTTACGCCACTTCTCTCCTGGGAGGAGGGGCTGGGGGATGAGGTAAAAAAGTAAAGAGGAGGATTTGGGAATAAGGGAAAAGAGTTCCTGCATAAATATTACCTGCAAAATTGTATTTTTGCAACCAAATCCATACTCAATGAAGTACTGGCACGATCTCGACAGGCACGATATTTTTATAATTGAACAAGTTAATTAATATTATAGAGGCTTTAGAGGTTTTATAGACTTTAATTTTAATGTTGTAAGGTTGTAGTGTTGTACACCTTTTACAACTTTTAAAACTTTTACAACCCATACAATTGTTACAACCTTTATAGCCTTTGTAGCCGTTAAATTTGAATCCTGTTAAACATGATTTCAGTTAAATTTTTCTTTCAGCATAAAAAATATTTTGCTTCTGCTTTTCTGTATTTCTGCTTTAGTCTTATTTTCAGCACATGGGTAACATATATTCCCCATATTGCTGAGAAAATTGGAATAACTGAAGGAAGAATAGGCAAGGCAATCTTTTTTTCTGCTCTGGGTGCATTTTTCATGATCCGTATTTGCAGGCATTTCGTAGATAAGGTAGGTGTAGGCAGGTACACTTATTTTGCATTATTAATATATTGTATTTGCTTTTTTGGTCCTTTCCTGGCTTATAATTATGTTTCTCTTTGTATAAGCTTGTTCATTTTTGGCATGGCAGGTTCGTCGTATGCAATTTCATTAAATTCATTAACAGCTACCATTGAAAAACAGGACGGGGTATACATTATGTCGGGAAGCCATGGGTTTTGGAGTCTTGGAGGTATGATTGGCTCAGCAACAGGGAGTTTCATTGCTGCAGTAGTGCATAATCCAATTTTGCATATCACTTTTCTTGTGCTCGCCATACAAATCATTCAAACCAAATTAAAGTCACAGTATTTTTTCAGAAAAGGGGAACAACCCCCAAAAGAAAAACATAAACGGAATAATATAATGCCGCTTTTTGTTATAGCTATCGTTGGTCTGGTGGTGATGGTGTCGGAAGGTGCTATTGCGGACTGGAGCGCTTTATATCTGAAAAAAATAATACTTCTTGATATTAAATATATAGGGTTCGGTTATTCAGCATTTTCTCTTGCAATGATGATTGGACGTTTTACCGGTGATTCGTTAAGTAAAAAACTTGGTTCCTGGCAATTGATCACTTACTCGAGCTTAATCGGGATCATAGGTTTTTTCCTGGTTTTAATTCTAAACCCGTTCTTCACAATTCCTGGCTTTTTTGTAGTTGGACTTGGCTTTTCTGTTATTGTACCGGAGGTATATCGTCTGGCGTCAAACGTTGATGGAATAAAAACGGCCGATGGTGTTTCATTTATTGCTGCCACTACTAATATTGGCTTCCTGGTAGGTCCAGTATTGTTGGGCTTTATTGCGGAATTCAGGTCACTGCATATGAGTTTTATTGTGCTTACTTTTTGGGTTAGTCTGGCTTTTTTTATGGCTTTTTGGAAATATAAAAGGAAAATCCATTAGCCGCAAAGGGGATTTATGTACTCACCCCCTGTCCCTCTCTACTTCGTAAAGAGGGNNCGTTGCGAAGCAGAGAGGGGGAACACAAGGGGGTGAGTTCATGAGTCACAGAGAGCCACGAGGATCCATAGAGTTTCACAGACAAAATCCTCTCCTTTATTTATTGTATTCATCAAAAAA
>PLLX01000238.1 GCA_003141415.1 Bacteroidales bacterium | reverse complement strand
TTGAAACAAATTAGAAGAATTTGTTGCCTTTAATTGTTGAAAGGAAATAAAAAGTAAAATAAAAAGTCCAATAATTATCCTATATCTCATTTACATTAATATTAATCATTGAATGTCAACTTAAAATCATCCAAATTCAAATAGATCAGGATTCAAGCTTTTTCAGATAATTTACCGCACCCTGAGGGTCAGATGAATAAAAATCAGCTCCGATTTTTTTGCAATATTCATTCGTAACAGGAGCACCTCCAACAAGAATTTTTGAATTTGGATATTTTTCTTTTATTGCGAGTACTATGCTTTTCATGTTTTCCATTGTAGTTGTGAGAAGAGCAGAAAGAGGGTATGTAACCCAATCTCCAATATCTTGATAATGTATCATTTACAGGCTCCTGAAATTCATGTTCACCTATTGGTTCACCGATGCATAAATATATACAAAGAACTCATCACAACAAATATAAGAAATATATCAATTTAATAGAACAATACCAGAATATCTAAAAATCCTTCATGGAAAAGTAAATTTACTTAAATAAATAGGGTCCGCATTAGATAGTTGCAGCAATTAAGCAAAACCATATTGTTAAAAATTGTGATATTATTGTCAGGAAAGAAAATAAAAAGAGGTCAGAATTATTTCTGACCTCTTTACTTAAATTTTATTGTTATTAGAATAATTTTTATTAATTATTGAGATTAATTAACCTAAATCATTGAGTTGCTTTTTTGTACCATACATACCATATTGGGCTGTAATAGCCATCAGGAACAGATGTAGCGCTGTTAGCATCTGTCTTCGGTGGAATAGGTACAAGCAGGTCATTACCTGATTTCCAGTTTACCGGAGTCATGACTTTCTCTTTGGAAGTTGCTTGAAGTGCTGTAAGCATTCTGAGTAGTTCATCTGTACTTCTTCCTACGTTCATAGGATAAAAATAAATTGCCTGAACTATGTTATCGGGGTCAATTATAAAGACACCTCTTACAGCTTTTGTTGTATTTGATGCCGGATGTATCATACCGTATTGCTTTGATATCGATAAATTCTTGTCATCAACAAGCGGAAATTTGATCTTAACAGTTCCTCTGTCATTAAAGCTGAGAGTTTCCATAGATTTTTTCCACTGTACATGTGTTTCAACTGGGCCTGTTGAAACTATCACGAGTTTAACTCCAAGTTTGTCGAATTGGTCCTGCATGTATGCCAGTTCCATAATCTCAGTTGTACAAACAGGTGTGAAATCCGCAGGATGACTAAATAGGAGTTTCCACTTTCGTCCAAAATCTTCGGGGAAATTAATAGGTCCGTTTGTAGATTCAGCAGTGAATGAAGGTGCGGTTTCACCAATTAAGGGGATTCTGAAGTTTCTGTCTTCTTTAGGTTTTTCAGCCTTACCCTGTGACCACAATTGTGATAGGGAAAAGGACATAATAACAAACATCAATAATTTTTTCATACAGTACTTAAGTTAAATTAATATTTGCATAGCATCAATTAAACATAAGGAATATAAAATTGTTCAGCTAGTACAACCGAATATGAAAACATTTCTTCTTATCATTTTATCAATATTTTTTTTGTTTTGTAGTGGGTACAATTCTAATATTAAGAATCAGTGCTGTCCAAGATAAAAAATATCTCTGATTTCTGATTCAGATAATCAGGCAATTAACTGGTAAAAACTTTAAAATCATAAAATAATCCCTATTCAGATTTTTAAAACAAGTCCAATTGGATTTGCCCTGTTGGTGCCTTATCCTGTAAAAATGGGTGGTTTAGCCATTCAAACAGATCAATTTTAACAAACAGGTTTAGCCGGATAAATCCTACCATGTTTGACATATGCCACTTGTACAAAGCTTTTGCTTTCAGGACAGATAATAACAAAATGGTAATCAGTGCCGACCATATCTGGATAAGAACTGCATTTTCAGAGGTCCCGATGAACGATTTAATCTTGAGATTCTGCTTAACCATTCTGAAGAAGGTCTCTATTTCCCAGCGATTCCGATACAATTCACTTATAGTCTTAGAGGTCCAGAAGAAGTTATTTGTTAATAATGGGATTATTTCACCTGTTTCAGGATCGGTTACCTTAACCAGACGTAATCTTTTTTATACTTGTCTTTGGTTTGCTGTCCAATAAGCACAATTTGATAATCACTAACAATATTTTCCGATTCCTTCGGTAGTGCCAGCAACTTAACAATGTCATAATCTATGTTGCTTTTGGCTCTTGTAACAAAAAATACCCCGGTGCTGTCCAAATCACGAAGAAAATTAAAATCAAGATATCCTCTATCGATTGTTAGGATGCTGCATTTGGGGAAAGCCAGCTTTTCAGCGATTTCAATATCACTGGTCTTCCCGTCTGTCATTCTTATAAAAACAGGGAGGCAGCTATCATAATCAAGGACGGTATGTATTTTAATGGCCCCTTTCATTTTCCTGTAATATGCCCAATCAAACAGGCTTAAACACAGTGGTATCAGAGTAGAATCAAGTATAAACAGCTTCCGATTGATCCTTATCCGGTTAACCTTGATCTTAAACTCTTTAAAAAGACTGAAGTAAACATCACGGAAAAAAGTCCAACCCCTGTGAGCATTAATGTAGCTTATTGAAGATTTTGACGGGGCTCTGATTACTCCCAAATGGTTCAGGTTACCAGTAGCGCTCCTTAATCCAAAACTGATATCCCGAATACTCTGACAGTTACCAAACTGACAATATAACATTGAAACAAGATGTGTCAAGGAATTTATCCCTTTAGAGTTAAAGTCAGAATCGTGGTAATCAACATTTTTATGAATAATATCTCTTGGAATTAATCGAATAATCTGGGCGAAAATGGATAAATTTGTCTTCATGAGCGGTTTGGTTTTTGCAGAGTAATAAACTTAGCAGTAAATGCTTAGTTTTCCAACCGCTCTTTTTCTTATTCAATTTTACTTATTTTGGACAGACCTGATTAAGAATATAAAATATGAGTCAATAAAAGCATACAGAACCGATTTTAACTGGGGAGAGTGAAGTCCTAATGGCTTTGCAAAATCTGGCTTGTGGACTGATGCAAATCCCATAGAGCATGTCAACTGACACGCAGCTTCGGGATGCAACATAATTCAGTCATTTGCTGTATCTTGTGACGGGTATGGCTGGTAAAATAATGGTGTTGTTCCGGAACAACACGGATTAAAGTATGACTTTACTATCCCAAAGAGGTGAAGCTTGCTCATAAGAAAAACATAAAGGTATTTGGATTTTTTTGATCAGGCTCTAAAACGAAGTGGGGACTGGATCGTCCCGATTTGTGTTACGGAATTCCTTCAAGCCCACATATTCAATATACAACACAATATCTTGACGACCTGTGCGCTTCCATCGAGTATGCTATAAAGAAGACAGGTACGGATGGGGCATTTGTTGATTGGCTTTGGAATCCCGGGACTACAATGGAACCATATCCTCCTTTGAAATGGATGGATTGCGAACAGGTGATGTTTAAAGAATTAATGAATCAAACATTCCCGGGTATAAATAAAATTACTCCTGAAATTGAATTACAGTTTCGTCGTAAAGCAATAGACAGATGCTGGAAGAGGATCAGAGAAACAGTTAAGAAAACAAAACCCGATTGTATTATCTGGTTAACATCCTGTCAACTTACTAGCAAGGACATAGCAGAATCAGATATGTTAAAGGAGGTGGACTGGTTGCTGAATGAAGCTTGCGACATTACGACCACCAATGCAATGCATAATATGCTGGGCAAAAATACTCGTTTAGTAACATGCCTTGCTAACTGGAACGGACAGGATCCGGCAAAAATTATTCCAGCTGCAATAAAAGAAAAAGTTGGATTATATGGATTTACCAAGCCTGTTTCAGGTTCAATGATGCCACCAGTAGATTACTATTTTTCAAAATCACTTGATAGTTTAAAAGCTGATGAGAGAAACATTGGCGCATTAGCTCGTTTATATAATAACTTGCCATTTGAATACGTAAAGAAATGATCTTCTTTATAATTTGCAGTAATAAAGGGTACATCTCTAAAAGCTCATTTGTTATTTATTATTTTAATAATCAGGAACTTGCAATTACATTATTTAGTTCTTAGTTTTAACATAAGATCGCTACCAGTTTGTTTGACAGACACCTTTTCCCCTTTTTCCACCTTCACATAATATGGAATCCCAGGGAGCAAATCAAAACAATTATCTTTCACTGAGGCTTCACCGTCAATATCAATACACACACCCCATACAAAAACCGGGGAAGTCAGAATTGCATAGTTCCCATTTTGCTGTATTTTTATTTGTGGTTTCTCCAGTTTCATATTCTTAAATTTCTCCTTTAGCATCTTGTATTGTGAAACAGGGATTTCGTTGTTTTTAAGCACAGCAAAAGCGCCGTGATCTGTATATCCGGCCTTCTCATAAGTACTTTTATCAAAAGAAGCGATGACTGAAGAAGCATTTGAAGGTAATGTGACTTCTTTGTTTTCATTGATCGCAAAGCCTCCTTTAGTTTCAAAAATAACATATTGTAGTTTACCTTTCCAGTCTTCATTTGCCTCGTTTATTCCATACACATTAATTTTATCGCCTTCTTCAGCCACAACGACTCCCAATTGAGCAAAAGCCCTTCGGACGGATTGATAGGCAAGCTTTTTCCGGTTGTAATAATCTACAATAGTCCATCCATGGGTAACGGGCCAGCTATCGTTGTACATCCAGAAAATAGCACTTGAAGAACTGAACATTCTGCGATGGTAATTGGAAATATATTCCGTTAAAGCTTCGGCCTGAAGTAAGGCGCTGGCAAATGCATATTCATCAAAGGACATTTGTTTGTATGATTTGCCAAGCCAGTATTCTATGGATAAATAGGTAATATCTTTATCACCCCAGAAGTTTACAAAGTTATCGTGATGATCCCAGGTTACAGAACGTATATACTGCTCTCCTTTAGGAAGAAACTGCCGTAAAGTTGCAGGAGAGCTTGCTCCAAGAAATCCGCCCTCATTTGGAAAACGATCAACATAATGACGGTAAGCATAAAAATCAGGTCCATCTTCTCCCAGGGAAACGTTCCACGGGTGCTGGTCACCGGTAACCGGACTATCTGGACGCTCATAGTTCTCAGAATATGGAGAACTTGGCCAATAGAACATTTCAGGATTTTCCGCTTTTAGGATTACAGGTATAAGATGATGATATAAAATATAGTCAGGCACTACTTTGCCGCTTTTATCAAATCCCCAGAAGAATGTACCCAACTCCATTTCGTTGTTTCCACACCATATTATGAGTGAAGGATGATGAGCAAACTCCCGGACAGCCCATGTAACTTCTTTTTTAATTGTATTATAGAATTCAAGGTTATCACCAGGGTACTTAGTACAGGCAAAAAGGAAATCGTGCCATACTACTAACCCTTTTTCATCGCACAGGTCGAGTAAATCGTTGCCGGCAAATTGACCTCCCCCCCAGATACGAAGCATGTTGAAATTGGCTGTAACAGCCATGTCTACGAGTTTCTCCAACCTTTTTTTGGTAACGCTGCTATAAATCATATCGGCAGGGATCCAGTTGCCGCCTTTAAGGAAGATCTTATGATTGTTTATCTTTACTGTAAAATAGTTTCCTTCAACCGGGTGAGCAGACCTGTCGACTTCTATTTTTCTGAAGCCGAAACGACGGGAAGCAAAATCGATAAGTTTCCCGTTTTCCTTAACATCAATTTTCACCGTGTAGAGAGTTTGTGGACCGTATCCAACCGGCCACCAGAGCTTAGGATTGTCCACTCTCATCTTTAGTTCGAAAGGACGGAGAGTTTTTGTCAATGTGTCTTGTATGGAAACTTTCTGGTTGGTTTCCACAATTGTAGCCTCCACTGTAATGTTTGATCTGGCAGTTAGGCCCTCGATAAAGGGACGGATGATTAATTCAGCTGAAGAAAGGTCATCATTCATTTTTGCATATGTCACAATCTGATCCAAGCGAGCCGTCTCTTTCCATTCGAGTTTTACATCTCCTGTTATTCCAACGTTTATCATGTTTGGATTCCAATCCCATGAAAACTGGTATTGGGGTTTGCGCAACCACTGACGTTTATTCAGAATAGTATTAAGCGGTTCGCTATAGGCTGCTACTTCTTTGTCAGCCACATCAAATAATCCGCTCTCGATGCCAACAATAAGCATGTTTTTGCCATCTTTTAGTTTCCCTGTAACATCGATCCTGCAAGGAGTATAGACATTTTTGTGAGTTCCTACCACCTCCCCATTAACCAGTATTGTTGCATTATAATCAAGTTGATCGAATACAAGCCAGACCGTTTTATTCAATGTCTCTTTTGGAACTCTGAAATAATGGTAATACTGTCAGTACTGCTGTGATACCCAACGGGCAGACAACGTATTTGTACCAATATTAATGTCTCCGAACATACCCCGCTTCTGCATAGCCAGGTTAAGATCCATGGGCACATCAACAGGAACGTATTTTAATGTATCGAGTAAAGGGTTGAAACGGATAAAGCGATCCACATTGTTATAGCCTTTGTTACCATCGTTCCATACCACCTTCCACTTACCGGATAAGCTGATTGAATTTTGACCGAATGCCTGTTGAATTATCAACAATGTCAGCAATGATGAAAAAAACCTTTTGAAATTCATATGTGATTACGTTTAGATATCGTAGAATACATTTTTTTGCCAGGTTACTCTTTTAAATTGATCTTTACCCGGAACCTGATAATATTTAGTAAGTTTTGTTGCATCTGAACTGGTTTACCTTTTTTATTGATGCGATCAAAAGCATTACTATAACTCTTTCAATAAGTAAGTCACTGTTTAAAATCATAAGTAAGTATATTATATTGCTTTTTAAGTTCCTGTATTATGAATTTGTCAGCAACCGGATCGAGAAACAGGCTTTCCATTTATCGGATGATCATTCAGCCCAATCAGGTAA
>PLLX01000138.1 GCA_003141415.1 Bacteroidales bacterium | reverse complement strand
AACTGTTTAAAATTGTCCGTAGTCCCTATGTTTGTAATTTGAACTACGGCTAACAAAAAAGAAGCATAAGCCAAAGAGTATTATTTTTGATTTGAATATTAAACTTAAAACTCTAAAGCTTATGCAAACACAAAGGACTGAATTAAATTTTGAAGGTCAAAATTTTTATGTAGGAATTGACGTACATTTGAATGGCTGGGCGGTATCCATTATTTCAGAAAAGCTACCCCTTAAGACATTTACTCAACCCCCCAGTGCGGAAAAACTGTATAACTATTTGACACATAACTATCCGGGTGGAACTTATCATTCTGTATATGAAGCCGGATTCAGTGGATTTTGGACACATTACAAATTGAAAGAGATGGGGATAAATAATATCGTTATCAATCCTGCAGATGTTCCCACTACGCAGAAAGAACATTTACTCAAAGACGATCCCACGGATAGTCGTAAACTTGCACGGTCATTACGTTCTGGCGATTTAAAGGCTATTTACGTTCCAGAGCTTTTAACCATGGAAGACCGATCACTGGTTCGCTTAAGGGCAACACTGGTAAAAGATATGGGGCGATATAAATCAAGAATAAAAGCGATGTTATATGTACATGGAATCCCTTACCCACAGGAATTTGAAAATTCCAAAAGCCATTGGTCCAAACGCTTTATAAGATGGCTCACCGAAACAGATTTATTGCAAAGTGAAACAGGAACACTTGCCCTAAGAACATTGGTACAGGAAGCCGAACAACAACGTAATCTCATATTGGATACCACACGTGCAATCAGGAAAATGTCTCAAGGTGAAAAATATGCAAGCAACATGAAACTATTGAGAACTATTCCGGGAATAGGGCTTATAACCGGTATCACTTTTCTGACCGAAGTAGAAAAGATAGAACGGTTTACAAATTCGGATCACTTTGCCGGGTTTATCGGATTGATCCCAACCAGGCACTCCAGCGGAGCTAAGCAGAGTAATGGAGAGATGACTTTTCGAGGTCATGTTAATTTAAAGAAAATGTTAATCGAAAGTTCATGGATTGCTGTAAGATGTGATCCTGCTCTGACCTTGTCTTATCATAAATACACCAATCGAATGGATTCCAACAAAGCCATCGTTAAAATTGCCAGGAAATTATTGAACAGAATATTTTATGTGCTTACAAATAAAAAAGAATACGTACTGTGTGTTGTCAAATGAACCTTTAAAAACAATCTCTATATTGAAGTGACCGCTCGATGTCCTTGCAGTTCGTCTGCTTTTCCGTAGACTGCGGCACTTTACTTATTAAAACTGAACAGGGAAATGTAGTATTTTTATGTCAACATGTTAATGTGATATTTAATGATCTACTAATAGAAGGTTGTTTTTATAGGTTATTTATTGGCTTTGGCAAATAAAACTAAAATTGGGTTTTCTTAGCCATAAACGATGCCTACAAAAGTAAAAAAGGAAGACCAGAAAACCAGCCTTCCATTTTGTAGTGTATCGGTAAGGAGTATTGCTCGCAGGTTGCTCCCCAGCATTGCCTGTGTCCTCTTCCTCCTTATGCTACAAAGATAATGTGCTTTGAATTAACTATTTAAAAAATAAATTAAAAAATAAATTAAAAATAATACTTAAAATGGTAGGATTACAACATAGAAGGACATTAATGTCAATAGAAACCTTCATGATTTTGCTAAGCGCAAACACGGATGAAAATTGAGATGCATTGTTTAAGGTATTGTACCAAACCCAAAGTATTATGAAACGGAACAATATTGAATTTGAGCAGGTAATCGAAAGGGGTTGTGGCCTTGACGTACACCGCGACACAGTTGTTGCTACTGTTATGGGCAATGGAATTAAAACCGAAACCCGGACATATGACACCACAACAAGTTCTTTGAATGATTTAGGCTTATGGTTGGAAAGCCTAAAAATCACAGATGGAGCAATGGAAAGCACTGGCATTTACTGGAAGCCAGTCTTACACGTATTACGCACTTATCCTTTAAATCTGATTGTGGTTAATGCCCGGCATATCAAAAATGTCCCGGGTCGTAAGACCGATAAGGCAGACAGTCAATGGATATGTAAGCTTCTGATAAGCGGATTATTAAAAGGTAGTTTTATTCCTCCCGAAAACATACAGGAGCTCAGGGATTTGCACCGTTACAAGAAGAAGCTAATCGGAACAATATCTTCTGAAAAGAACCGGATAATCCGGGTATTGGAAGATTCAAACATCAAGCTATCATCGGTAGTCTCTGACACCGCTGGTGTTACAGCTAGTTACCTTATAAAAGGTTTAATCGAAGGTCGCACAGATTTAGAGAAACTGATAGCTGAATGTTATCACAAAAAACTAAAAGCCAGCCCAAGGCAAATAAAGGAAGCCATAACCGGAAGGTTAACGCCAAACAATGCCTTTATTCTCAAGTCCATGCAAAANNCCAGGGGTTGGAAAAGAAGGAGCAATTGGTATTGTGGCAGAAATAGGAGTTGATATGGATGTTTTTCCCAGCGAGCATCATTTGGCATCGCATTCAGGAATGTGTCCCGGTAACAATGAGAGTGCCGGCAAAAAAAAAAGTTCAAGAACACGACAAGGGAACAAACATCTTAAAGCCACACTTGCTGAATTAGCCTGGGCTGCCATACATACCAAGAAAAGCCATTACAAAGCTAAGTACGAAAGTATGGTAGCCAGACGAGGTAAGAAAAAAGCACTAATCGCGGTAGGTCATAAGATCCTGTGTGCAGTTTACCACATCTTAAAAAACAAAGAACCTTTTAAAGAACTCGGATATGAATATTTAGCTGAACGGAAAAAGAAAAACAGACTCGAATATTTAAAACGAGAGCTTAAAGATTATGGATTTAAAATTGAAGCAGCATAACAACAAAAAAAGGTCGTGTCTTACTGGTGGATTTACCCCGTAATAGAAACTGACATCAACAGATAAGCACAAACACATGTACTTCGAGTACGAGGATGAAATTTTAACTCCTTATCTGTTATTTTAATATGCTCATATTAATAAACTTATAAATTATTTTCGGATGAAAGATCTTCNNAAAATTTAAACAGTTTCTAAGTATCATTTTTCAGAATACATTTATGGGATCAGAAAATAAATAGTGAATATATAGACCATCAAAAACCTTTACACTGTAAAAATGTTAAGTACATTTACTGCGCTTTTTATGCATTTCGTTAATTGTCACTATTCAGTCGCAACATTGCATTGAGCAATGAGCCTTGTAATATGCAAGGGGTTTCTATTGTTTTTAATAGCAGTATCAATAATAGAACGGATAACAGCAAATCTTTCAGCGCCTTCATCTGATCTGAACAGTCCACTAATTTTTAGCTTGGTTTTGAAATTCCGTATAGCTCTTTCCGATCCATTATTATCTGGAGGTACATCTTCATATTGAAGGAAGTTGAAAACAAAGTCTGAGTATTTAACCATTCTCCTCTGAAAGGGAATAACTTCTTTAAAGATGGAGCTTATCTGTTCATTAATCAAATCTGTGAATGATCTAAGAACTTCATCTACGCTAGCCTTTGTTACATAATCGGTTTTTCTTAAAGCCAGCGCATTAACAATGAGTAGCGACATTCTCTCTGCCCATGTACTCTTTTTGTATATCTCTTTTAGATATTTAAGTTCCCTGAGTAAATGTGCTGTACAAAGTTGATGGGATAAAGCATCTGTCTTGAAATAGGAAGCCCAACAATCGGTAACCAATATATTGTTTTGAAAACCCTCCGGCATAATATGCTCAATTGCGGCATATCCCCTGTTTGGGTGGATAGCAATAAAAGTAGCTTTATCATTTTGGAATGTCCAGGCCCAATTGTTTTTACCATTGATATTTACTCCGGTTTCATCGGCACCAATTACTTTGTTTTTCAATACACTCTGTCGGATGCTTTCATAGGTAGCAGCAGCTTTACTTTTCACTTTGTTTAGAATATAGTCAATCCCTCCCGTGCTGATGGGAATGGCAAACACATCAGTGAAGATTTCTGATGTGCGCTTTATTGGAATAAGTTGTCTTGTGCTAAAATAGGCTATTAAAGCCTGAACGTTTTCCCCATAGCTAACCGGAGCTGTAACACCCATAGGATATGAGGCCTTATTCATATGCCCACATTTACAAAGCTTATCAAATAACTGATGTTCTGTCACGATAGGTATTATTGGCGGTATGTCAATCACTTGTCGTCTACCTGAAAAAAGACCGGGCTCAGATGATAAGTCGTCACCGCAACAAGTGCAATAAAATGGAATATGATCCTCGATAATATCCGGAGTAGAAACCATTTTTAAAGTTGTACCCTCATGTCCACTTTGTCCACCTGGCTTCTTCCCTGATGACTCTCTTAGGCTTTGGGTCTTTTGTTGTTTAGGGAAATCGCTTGATGGAGGCTTACTACTGTTCTTGCTATTCTTTGGGCTTTCATACTTAGCCAGGCGTTCATTTAGACGGTCAATCTCGCTCTGGAGATATCCAATATGCGCAAAAAGCATAGCAAACTGTTCTTCTGTGGATAGTTCTTTTGTCATACCTGAGGCAAAGTACAACATTTATTTTCTCATAAAAAAATATTTAAAGCATTAGTTACCACCACACAAACAACCCATTTTGTTAACAACGTTGGAAAACAAAAAACAGTCCATCTGAGATTTCAATAGAATCATTAAAAGACGAAAATCAGGGAAAATTGAAAGCTCAAGAGGATATGGTCATGGAAAAAATATAATGACCACGGAAATATTTTTTGAAAAATAAAGCTCCAAATTTACACACTGAATCGTCACGAATTCTTTATTTTTTATTCAACTCATCATAATAAGTTATAGTCCTCTCTTTAACCAAAATCGGAATCGTATTTCTGTATTCAATAATTTTAGTCCAATTTCCTTTTTCATCATAGTTATAATCATATCGATAAGTATCTGTTTTCCCCTCGTATTCAATAACATCACCAAACCTATTATATTTATATACTTTTAGACCATCTTTATCTTCATCAATTTCTTTTATCTTCAGCTTTCCCTCATAAATGTTAGTATGTTGAGATATTTTTCCCCCATTTGGAGTCTCAATAACTCCACCAATATTTAATCCTTCTT
>PLLX01000110.1 GCA_003141415.1 Bacteroidales bacterium | reverse complement strand
AGGAATCTGATCGGAAATGAAAATTGAAAACGTAATAATGTCATTCAATCTATAATTTATTATTTCTCTGATTACCTGAGATGTTGGAGTTAGAACTATGCCAAACTTCGACCTTTGATTATTAATGAAATTATTAAAATACTTGTTTTGTAAAGGTTTATAAATTATAATGGTTTTATATTTCAGATAATANNNNGAAAGTCTCAATAATAATATCTGCCAGGTGTCTGTAGAACTTTTTTTCTATAGCTTTTAATTCCTTGTCAGTTTTTTCAGGGAATGAATTTTTAAGATTGTCTGACACAACATTCCTGCGGTATGAAATAACATAGTAAAGCAGAAGATAGAGAAAATCAGAAAAGATNNTTTTCATAAATTTACTTACAATTTCCAGGATTTCTGCAAACACAACGCTATTCGCAGCTATAAATTCTACTCCGGTAAGGTTTTTATCATTACCTGAAAAATCGCACACCCTGCCACCAGCCTCTCTGACCAACAGCATCCCTGCTGCAATATCCCATTCATGAAGTCCATACTCATAGAATGCATCGAATCTGCCACATGCAACATAAGAAAGATCAATTGCAGCTGATCCAAGTCTCCTGATACCATGAGTATGCTTACAGAAATGAGCAAGACATTTCATATAAGTATCAATGCCGCTGAAATCACTGTATGGAAATCCGGTGGCTACAAGACTGTCGGCCAGCCTTGCTGTTTTCGATACATGTATCTTCGAATCATTTAGCCATGCCCCTCCACCTTTCCAGGCAGTAAATGTTTCATTTCCACTGACTTCATAAACAACCCCAGCAATAACTTCATCGTATTCCTTTAGTGCAATACTGATAGCGTAGGGATGAAAGCTATGCAGAAAATTAGTTGTACCATCGAGAGGATCAATAACCCAACAATATTTCAACCCTACTTTTTTCGATGTTCCTTCTTCAGTAATAAATCCGGCATCAGGAAGCAAAGAGCTCAGTTTTTCCACTAGCATTTTTTCGGAGCCTTTGTCAACATAACTGACAAAATCATTCAATCCTTTTTTTTCAGTCCTGTTTATATCGAATCCCTGAGATTCCTTAAGAATAAAAGCACTTGCTTCGCGGGCGGCGTTTCCAATTTCCGTACAAATATATTCAAGATCGATCATGGGTTATTTAATTAGTTCAATATTCATTCTTCCTGATGGAGATATCTTATCCAGCCTGACTTTTTTTATCTGTCCTGCAAGTCTGGCTTCCCATGGATATTCCACCCTTATATAATTTGATGTAAAGCCTGTTATTAATCCTTCGTTACGGGTATTTTCAAATAAAACATTTGTTACCTCACCAATATTCAATTTATTAAATATAAGGTTTTTCTTTTGAGAAAGAGCAATGAGCCTTTTACTCCTTCTTTCTTTATCCTTATATAATACTTTCAACGGAAGCTGCTCTGCCACTGTTGAGGGTCTTTCGGAAAAAGTGAAAACATGCAGGTACGAGAGAGGTATATCTTCAAGAAAGGAAAAAGTGTTATCAAAATCAGAATCTGATTCTCCAGGGAAACCAACTATTATATCAGCTCCTATTCCGGCTAAAGACAGTTTATTCATTACCATTCTTATCCTGGTAGCGAAAACATCTCTTGTATATCTCCTTCTCATAAGACCTAGGATTTTGTCACATCCGCTTTGCAAAGGAATATGGAAATGGGGAAGGATCTTCTCATTTGTTGCAGTCAGGTCAATAAGTTCATCAGTTAACAAGTTAGGTTCAATTGAAGAAATTCTGAATCTTTCAATGCCCGGTACTTTAACCAGCTCTTTAAGCAGACCAGTAAATGAATCTCCGGTCGATTTCCCAAAATCACCAATATTGACGCCCGTTATAACAATCTCTTTTACGCCTTTTCCGGCGATATGCTCAGCTTCGTGGATTATTGTAGAGATTTCCGGATTCCTGCTTCTTCCACGTGCCAGGGGTATAGTGCAATATGAACATCCATAATCACATCCGTCCTGAATTTTCAGGAAAGAGCGTGTCCTGTCACCCAGCGAAAAAGATGGGTTAAAACTATCAGTTGAAGTCAGATTGCAGGAATGGATCTCTGCTGTTTGTTTCTTATTAAGCCTGGTTATATAATCAGATATTTCGAATTTCTCATTCGTACCAAGTACAAGATCCACCCCCGGAATAGAAGATATTTCCTGCGGATTAAGCTGCGCGTAACACCCTACTACTGCTATAAATGCCCCGGGTGAAAGGCTTATAAATTTTTTTATTGCCTGTCTGCATTTTTTGTCAGCTGAATCGGTTACGGAACAGGTATTGATTACATAGATATCAGCTTTTGAGTTTGCAGGAACTCTTTCAAAATTTTCTTCAGGAAATGATCTTGAAATAGTTGATGTCTCGGCAAAGTTAAGTTTACAGCCAAGGGTATGGAATGCTACTTTTTTCTTATTAACGCTCATTAAAATTGATTTTCAAGCGACCTTTGGCAGAAAGTTATTATAGAGTGTAGTCAGATTATTTTTCAAGTTTATCCAGGTACACATTTCTGAATTCAACATCCTTTTCCTCACTTTGAAGGCATATGCTCCCTTTACTGACCGAAACATTAGTTCCTTTGTTCTGCAGAGTTCCATTAACAAATACTTCAATAGTGTTTGATTTGCATATAACTTCCATGGTATTCCATTCACCAGTTGGTTTTTCCGAAGATAGGGCAAGCTTCTTTACGAATGGTTTCGACTTATCAGTCCTCTCAGTCATGTCAGCACCGTTCATGCATACAAAATCCCCTGCATTTCCTGCCTGTAGCTGACATTCGACACATTTTAACCAGACAGTATCAGGTTGTTGTGCATGAACAAAAACTCCACTATTTCCTGCTTCTGCCGGCCAGCGCCATTCAACATGAAGTTTGTAATCAGAGTAAGTATCTTTTGTTCTCATATACCCGAATGGGTTTCCGGTAATATGGATGACCCCATTACGGATAGTGAAGACAGCCGCGGGATCAATTGAAGGATCTTTAAGCTTAAATACCCAGTTATTCAGATCTTTACCGTTAAATAAAAGAATATCATTCCCAATTTTCATTTCAGGTTTCTTTTTGTTTTTTACATTAGCCTGAGCCATAGTAATATTTGGGATTGCTAATAAAATAATTATCAGCAATGTAGCTAACCGTATTGTTTTTAATTTCATAAGAATATTATTAAAATGTTTTGTCTTTTGTCTTTTGCCTTTTGCCTTATAACAGCTTACTTGCAAGCTCAGCAAGGAAACTACGTTCTCCCTTAACCAGGTTAACATGGGCAAAAATGTCCTGATCTTTCATTTTATCAGACAGATAACTTAATCCGTTTGATGCAGTATCCAGGTAGGGTGAATCTATCTGTTCAATATCACCTGTAAAGACCATCTTTGTGCCTTCTCCTGCCCTGGTAATAATGGTTTTAATTTCGTGTGGAGTAAGATTCTGTGCTTCATCAACTATGAAGAAGATACTTGAAAGACTCCGGCCCCTGATGTAAGCTAGGGGTGTTATTACAAGTTTATCGTCTTTCATCATATCATTTATCCGTAGGAATTCAGGGCTCTGGTGACTGAATTTATGTTTGATAACTGTAAGATTATCATAAAGAGGTTGCATGTATGGGTCCATCTTTTCTTTTACATCTCCGGGTAAAAACCCGAGATCGCGATTGGCAAGAGGAACAATAGGGCGTGCAAGAAAAATCTGTTTGTATCTCTTATGTTGCTGTAAAGCAGCGGCAAGAGCAAGAAGGGTTTTCCCAGTTCCTGCTTTGCCGGTTAATGATACAAGCTGAATGTCGGGATTTGAAAGAGCCTCAATCGCAAATGTCTGTTCGGCGTTTCTTGGATCAATGCCATAAGTTGTTTGTTTGATTACCCTGCTTAGGGTTTTATTAACGGGATTATAATGAGCCAACGCGCTTGACCCGTTATTTTTCATTATAAAAAACTGATGCCCGGTCAGATTTGGTTCAAGACTGAATTCTCCTGACCCGACTCCTTCCGGAATTTCATAAAGCTTACTTATTGATTCCTGATTTACTCCCTCGAGTACCCTAATCCCTTTGTACAGATCATCAATATTGGCAACCTTATCGTTTTCGTAGTCCTGTGCAATTATCCCCAGCGATTTTGCCTTCATCCTGAGATTAATGTCCTTGGTAATCAGCACCACCGTTTTATCTTTATTTGCGCTGCAGACATAGTCGGCAATTGCCAGAATTCTATGATCAGCTGTCCTTTCAGGAAAGGATTGACTTACCTTTTCCGAGAAGTCTTTACCTGTTTCTATATGCATATTCCCAAGGTTTTCTCCCAGAGGAATATTGGCAGTCAGCAGCATATCACCTGAAAGTTTGTCAAGCTCCCTTGTAAACTCCCGGGCGTGAAAGTTGATCAGATCGTTTCCTCTTTTGAATTTGTCAAGCTCCTCCAGAACAACAATAGGAATAATAATATCATTCTCTTCAAAATTGTAAATACATTTATAATCATGAAGTAAAACGTTGGTATCAATAATAAAGAGTTTCTTGTTATGTTTTCTTCTCATCGTTAATGATTTAATATCAGTAGTTTACATCTTAATAAACAGACATGATCATAACTGCAAAAATAACTATTTTAAGGTATAAATTGTTATGTAACTGTTAAGTTTGTTAATTTGTCGGGTAAAATTGAAAAAAGTTGAAATAAATTGAAGCAGGTTGAAATAGGTTGAAATAAGTTGAAATATACTGAGATAGATTGACAAAAAACAGATTTGTAATTCTGGGCTAGTTGCCAGTAGACTGTACTCTACTGAAAGTTAATACATTATATATGCTATAGCCACTGACCACTGACCACTTAAAACATGACATACTCCCAAACCCTCGAATTTCTATACAGTCAACTTCCTGCTTATCACAGGATAGGAAAACCAGCTTATAGGAATAACATGGATAATACAATTTTGCTTGACAATTACTTCAGCAATCCTCATCTCAGGTTTTTTACAGTTCATGTTGCCGGAACAAATGGGAAAGGTTCTGTTTCCCATATGATTGCTTCAGTTTTGCAGGAAGCCGGATATAGAACTGGATTATACACTTCACCTCACCTTAAAGATTTCAGGGAAAGAATAAAAGTGGATGGAGAGATGATCGCTGAGAATGATGTTGTTGCATTTGTTACAAAAAATAAGAATATTATAGAATCTGTAAAACCCTCTTTTTTTGAAATGACTGTTGCGATGGCCTTTAATCACTTTGCTGAATGCAAAGTCGATGTGGCAGTTATTGAGGTCGGTCTTGGAGGAAGACTCGATTCAACAAATATTATAAATCCGGTCTTATCAGTAATCACGAACATCGGCCATGATCATATGGATTTTCTTGGGGAGACACTGGAGAAGATTGCTGTTGAAAAGGCTGGAATCATAAAAAAGAAAATCCCGGTATTAATAAGTGAAACACAGACGGAAACAGAAAATGTTTTTATTAATAAGGCGAAAGAATCTGATTCTCCGATCTGTTTTGCTGATAAAAACTATTCTTGCGATCTTGAAAAAAATGCAGCACTGAATGGAGAAAGAGGTTATATAATGACCGAAATAATGACTAATCATCAGTTCAAAGGTGAATCATCACTTGGTGGAGATTACCAGTCAAAAAACCTTCAGGCGGTTTTCACGGCCTTTAGTATATTAAAAGATGTTTTTAATTTTTCAGAGAAGAATATTACTGAAGGTATCAGGAAAGTTGTTAAAAACACAGGTCTTCACGGGCGATGGCAAATATTGAGCTTAGACCCATTAACTATTTGTGATACAGGGCACAACAAAGAGGGTTTGGAGTATGTTCTGAACCAGATTAACCGTATTCCAAAATCTGCATTACATATAATACTGGGATTTGTTAATGATAAAGATCTCCGATCAGTTTTACCAATTTTCCCAACCAATGCGCTTTATTATTTTACAAAAGCATCGGTTCCACGGGCACTTAACGAGTTAAGTCTTAAATCGGAAGCTGCAAAATACGGATTGAAAGGAAAGAGTTTTCCTGACGTTCAAACTGCCCTTGAATGTGCCAGAAATAATGCGATACAATCAGATCTGATTTTTATAGGAGGCAGCACTTTTGTGGTAGCGGAGGTTGTATAAGTCACGGCAACCCGACAATCTTATAGGATTTATTGTTTAAATTTGTGAATACTTATTCTCCTGACCTATGAAAAAAGTTTTAGTGTTTATTATATGGTTTGTTTCAGTCATTACACTGAATGGCCAGGCAGAAAAGAAAATTACAATTCTTCATACTAATGATCTTCACTCGCACATTATCGGGTTTGGTCCCGAATCGGCTTATACTCCTTTAACAATAAACGATGACAAAACTGTTGGCGGATTTGCCAGGATTGCTACAATAATAAAGGCTGAAAAAGAGAATAACCAGGGAACAACGCTGGTTATTGATGCAGGTGATTTTCTGATGGGGACACTTTTCCCAAGTCTTGAGAAAGAAACCGGTTTCCAGCTGCGGTTAATGAAATCAATGGAATATGATGTCACTTGTCTGGGCAACCATGAATTTGATTACGGACCCGAATGGTTAGCCGCAGTCATAAACACTTCCGTTGGAAAAGGAGAGATTCCTTCAATACTCATTGGTAATGCAATGTTTGACAAAAAAGATATGAGAGATGATGCTCTCGAAAAGCTTTTTTCCAACAATATTATCATAAGGAAAATGATTTTGACAAGGGATGGCATTAAATTCGGTTTTTTTTCAATTTTGGGGAAGGATGCCGTGAAGGATGCCCCTCATGCAGCTCCGGTCACTTTTGATAAACAATCCTCATTTGCAAGGAAAATGGTGAAGGAGCTTCGTGACGAAAAATGTGACATAATTATTTGTGTTTCACATTCAGGTGTTACAAAGGAAAAGAACGGAGAATGGGGTGGAGAAGATATTGAACTTGCAAAGGCAGTCAAAGGTATCGATCTGATTATCGGAGGGCATACGCACACCAAACTTGATCAGCCCGTTATTGTAAACGGTGTTCCAATAGTTCAGACTGGTGAATATGGTCAGTTCGTTGGTCGTCTTTCATTGACATATTCGAACGGAAAACTACGCGTAGATGATTATAAACTCATTCCTGTTGATGATAAAATAATGGGTGACAATAAAATCAATCAGCTCATTACAGAACAAAAAGAACGAATTACTACAGAAATTCTTAATCCTCTTGGTTTTAATTATGATAAACCGATAACTGAAACAGATTTTACACTTGAAGGTAATGAGACAGGAGATTTTATGGCAAGTAACCTGGGTCCTTTGGTTGCCGATGCTATCCAGTTTTACGTAAATCGACATGGTGGAAAAGGTACAGATGTCAGTATGGTTGCTGCAGGCGTTTTACGCGATAGAATTTTGCCGGGAATACTCACGGCACCTGATATTTTCAGGGTAATGTCACTTGGGTCAGGGGAAGATGATGTTCTTGGTTATGCACTTTCAAGAATGTATGTTACTGGTAAGGAGCTGAAGAATATTCTTGAAATATTGCAGGTGGCTTATAAATCGAGTCCTGACAATTATTGTTATTATTCCGGTATTCGGATTGAATATGATCCTGACAAAGGTCTGCTTAAAAAGATAAAAAAGATTGATATTGTACATTCCGATGGAAGAGTCGTAAATGTTGACTTTTCGAAAAAGAATAAGACATTGTATTCTGTTACAGCAAATTCATATATGCTCGAGTTTATGGGAATAATTAAAAAGATGAGCTTTGGTCTTATAAATGTTTCTCCTAAAGATGAAGCAGGAAATAAAATAAAAGATATGAAAACTGCCGTTATCGATATGGATGAAAACCGTGCCGGGGTACAGGAGGGAAAGGAGTGGTTGGCACTTGTAGAGTTTCTTGGTTCAATGAGAGATACAAATGGTAATGGTATCACTGATATTGATAAGAAATATGCTGTCCCTGTAAAGTGTTTATTTCAGGTAAAAACCAAATGACGAGATTATTTTTAATTTAAAATCTTTGATCCTTAAGCCAGGAAACGTGTTCATCAACCTGTTCGAAGTTTACCATAGCTATTGAGGCTGAACTTATGAATTTATGTTGAAGAACCCATAGAACAGCTTCCTTAAAACTTGGCTCTATATATGGCGATGGAGAGTATTTTCCGCCTGAACAGGTCTTCATGGCTATTACTCCAATGCCTTTACTCCCGGCTTCAGTAAGAATTGAAATAAGTTTTGCCTGGTCCCATTCAAAGTAACTGCCTGTTATTGAATGAACAAAAGAACCCTTATGGTTAAAGGGGACCATCACAACGTCATAAAATCCTTCTGAGTTATTTCTTTCAATGAGGTTCATGTTATCGTTGTGGGTTGAAAAGCCGTGAGCTTTTATAACTCCTTCCTTTTTCTTCCCGGCAAAAAACTTCATTGTTTCCTGATGGAAAAGAAGATTATCATCAAGAGCTTCATGATATAACATTACATCTATGTAGTTTGTATTAAGAGCTTTCAGGCTGGTTTCAAGCTTTGTCGAAAGAACATCACTGATTTCCACAGCTCCCTTTCTCCCTTTTCCCTTTGAAGGCAACTCATTTTCTTCGAGCCTTATCTTAGACTGAATGACAACTTTGTCCCTTATTCCTGATGTTGCCCTGCCAACAAGTTTCTCATTATTCCCGTTACCATATGCCCTGCCTGTATCGATAAAATTAATCCCTTTTTCCAGAGCATATTTTATCAACGATTCATCATTTGTTCTCGGTGCCCCAAAACAGATCGGACTTACCATAATGCCTGATTTGCCTATGGCTCTCAATTCAGGTACTGAGGAAATGAGTTTTGACATGCTTTTTGATACAAGACTTATTCCGGTAATACCGGTTAATGCTTTGGTAACGAATTCTTTACGGCTAATTTGTTTTTCACCCATGAGCTAGATGGATTATCAGCAACGAATTAAAGAAATATTTTCATAAGTTTGCAGACTAATGTTGAATTAATGGGAACAAGCATTTATTTCTGGATAGGATTCCATCTTTTCATATTCATAATGCTTGCACTTGATCTTGGTGTTTTTCATAAGCACACACATAAGATACCCGTAAAAGAAGCAATTATATGGAGTTGTGTGTGGATAACACTTGCCCTGTTATTTGATCTTTTTATCTATCTGGATAAAAATTTTGGTCATATTAAAGCTCTTGAGTTCCTGACAGGTTACGTAATTGAATATTCTCTAAGCGTTGATAATATTTTCATCTTCATTCTTATTTTTTCTTATTTCGCTGTTAATAGTAAATATCAGCATAAGATATTATTCTGGGGCATACTTGGAGCTCTGATAATGAGAGGTTTATTCATATTTACAGGGGTTACTCTTATTAATCGTTTTCATTGGATCGTTATCATTTTTGGAGGCTTTCTTGTTTTTACCGGGATCAGGATGTTGTTTCAGAAAGAGCCAGAGGTTGATCCGGAAAAGAATGCAGTCGTAAAATTCTTCAGGAGATTTCTCCCCGTTACCAAAACGCTTCATGGAGATAAATTAATTATCACCCGGAACAGGAAGTTATATGCAACTCCTTTATTCCTGGTTCTCCTGATATTAGAATCTTCCGACCTCATATTTGCGGTTGACAGTATACCTGCTGTTCTCGCAATCAGTAAAAGTACATTCATAGTATATACCTCTAACATTTTTGCAATATTGGGTTTACGGTCATTGTACTTTGCCATTGCCGGAATTATGGGATACTTCCGTTTCCTTAAAGTCGGCCTGGCATTCGTTCTTACCTTTGTAGGTTTGAAAATGCTTGCTTCATTTTTCCATTTTGAGATAGCGATAGTCATATCACTTGGAATAATTATATCTATTCTTCTGGTATCAATACTTGCTTCTGTTTTTATTAAAAGAGAAGAATAATGATACATCAAAGACTAAAACCGCCTTCTTCCTGGCCACTGTTGGTTCTCTTCTTTATAATAACAATCAGTTCTATTATAATTGGTATTATATATTACAACTACCAGAAAAAAAACCTTTTGACTGAAAAACAACTCGAATTGTCAGAAATATCCTACCTTAAGATAAAACAGATTACGCAGTGGAGGATTGAAAGGATCAATGATGGAATCTTCCTTGGAGAAAATATTCTTTTAGTGAGAAAATTTTCAGAATATTTGAAGAATCCGGGTAATTTATCATTACGGGAAGATATTCTTCAGAGCCTCAAATCACTTACAGAAGACTTTGACTACAAAAATGCCCTTCTTATCGAAAATAATGGGAATACCCGACTTGCATTCCCCGGAAGTGATACACTTATTGGAGATCATCTGAAACCATTGTTATCCGAAATCATCAGACAGCGAAAAACTGTACTTACTGATCTGCACAAAACAGATCTGGTAAGCTTTGTTCATCTGGATCTGGTTGTGCCTCTGATAGATCGCAATCAGAATGATACCCTGGTTTTTGGTTTATAAGTTACCGGCGGTAATGGCGGTTGGGGGTATTACGGGTACAATTGACGGAATTGATTACAGGAATGTAAGGGTTGTAGCAGCGATGAATAAAATTCCGGGAACAGCATGGTATATGGTTACTAAGATGGATCGGGATGAGATATTATCTGCCCTGACTTATCAGATGAAAATGATTCTGATCATTCTTATTCTTGTGATCATTACTTCAGGTTCGTTTCTGGCATTTATTATACGGGATCAACGTGTCGCATTTTACCGTGAGAAGTATGAGGCTGAACTTAATCGTCTTGCCCTGGTTAAACATTTCGACTATATATTAAAATTTGCCAATGATATTATATTATTGATAGACAGGAATTTAAATATTATTGAAGCAAACGATCGTGCTTTAGAGTTCTATCAGTACACCCGCAGCGAGTTCATAGGTATGAAACTGGAAAAAATCAGGGCCCCAGAAGCTGTATCGCAGCTTCAGGAGGACCTCAAGACTGTAGATGAAAATGAATATGCAACTTTTGAAACTGTTCATAAGCGTAAGGATAATACAACCTTCCCGGTTGAAATCAGTTCCAGATTAGTAATCATTGAAGGATCAAAATATTATCAATCTATAGGTCGCGATATTACTGAACGTAAAAGTATTGAAAACATACTCCGGGAAAGTGAGGAAAAATTCAGAAAAATATTTGAAGAAAGCCCTTTTTCAATTATTATGACCGGTAAAGATTTTGGTATACTCAGGACAAATCTATCATTCTGCAACTTAATAGGTTACGACGACGAAGAACTTAAGTTATTTACATTCAGAAATTTTACACATCCCGATTATATAGCTAATGATGAGATTTCACTTCTTAAGCTGATAGCTGGAGAGATTCCTGTTTATCATACTGAAAAGAGATATATCTGTAAAGACCGGTCTATAATCTGGGGCTCAACATCAGTGAGCATTATCCGAAATAAAAAGGATGAAGTTCAGTTCTTTCTGGTGACGATTGAAGACATTACTTCTCGAAAAAACGCTATGACTGAACTTATTACAGCAAAGGAAAAAGCAGAGGAGAGCGACAAGTTAAAAACAGCATTCCTGCATAACGTTTCACATGAGATTCGTACACCTATGAATGCTATAATAGGGTTTTCAACACTTCTGAATGACCCCGACCTGACTGAAGAGGACCGGACACAATATATTGATATCATTTTTCAGAGTGGGAGTCAGCTTCTTTTAATAATAAATGATATAGTTGACATTGCCAATGTTGAAAGCGGTCAGGTTAAAGTTAATCTGACTCAAATGAATCTTAATTCGACGCTGAAAAGCCTGAATGAACAGTTCAGAATTAACAGGAAACAGAATAATGTATCTATGAGTCTCAGTACGATTCTGCCTGATGAAGATTCAAATATAATAACCGACAATACCAAACTTGTTCAGATACTTTCAAACTTAATAAATAATTCAATTAAGTTCACCAGGGATGGACAGATAGATTTTGGTTATGTTTTGAAAGATAAGCTTCTTGAATTTTTTGTAAAAGACACTGGAATTGGTATTCCGTCCGAATATCATTCCAGGATATTCGACAGGTTTTACCAAGTCGACAGTGCAGTATCCCGACAATACAGTGGTACCGGATTAGGGCTTTCGATATGTAAAGGATATGTTGAATTGCTGGGAGGTACTATAAAAGTTGAATCAGAATCGGGAAAGGGGACACAGTTTATTTTTACAATACCTTTTTTAAGGGCTTGATAGAAATCATACTGTCATTTATTTTCTTCGGGGTTAAATCATTAAACTGGAATAATTTTTTTAATTCCTCTCGAACAAATTTTAATTTATTCTGTTTAATATTAATAAACAAAATTAGTTAAATTAAAAATCATGCCGACAATGAAAAAATTATTGCTTTTAGTGTTAATTCTTTTGTCTGTGACACAATTACGATCTCAAGGTGTCTTCCCGTCTGAAACACAGGAAAAACCTAAAGAAGACAGAAATTTCCGTATTCCTCTTATTGGGGAGACTGCTCCATCATTCACTGCTGAATCAACCAACGGAACTTTGAATTTCCCTTCTGATTTTGGACGAAGCTGGAAAATTCTGTTCAGTCATCCTCAGGATTTTACACCTGTCTGTTCCACTGAAATTCTGGAACTGGGATACTTACAGGATGAATTTGACAAACTTGGAGTTAAGCTTGTAGTTGTTTCTACAGATGCTCTTGATACTCATGTTCAGTGGAAAAAATCTTTGGAAAGTCTCAATCTAAATAACAGGGGCCTTGTTAAAATCAAATTTCCAATTGTTGATGATAATATTAAATCAATATCAAAAAAATATGGCATGATACATGCTGCGACCAATACAACAAAGGATGTCAGAGGTGTATTTATAATTAATCCTGATAATATTATTTCGGCTATATATTTTTATCCGCCCAGCGTAGGCAGGAATACAGATGAACTGCTCAGAACTGTTACAGCACTTCAGGCCACCTACACAGACAAAGTTATGACACCGGTTAACTGGAAAGCAGGTAATGATCTTCTTGTACCCCTTCCCCCGAAGGCAGATGCTAATAGTACCACTGCTGCTCCAGATGGTTATTACAGTCCGGTATGGTACCTTATGTTTAAAAAAGCAGCCAAATAGGATAATGACATTTTTCGATCAGTTTTGGATCTGATCGATAAGAATATAGAAAAAACGTTCAGGTTTAATCCTGGACGCTTTTTTTATGTCCACATTCGGGCAAGCCTGGAATGGCCACTAAAAAACCTCACCTGGCTTTGATTTCTCACCTTTAACGGGATCGGCTTCTCTGGTTTTTTTCACAGTAACAATGCGAAAATAAAGCCATAAAAATGACCCATTACATTCAAATACTTCAGGAATATTTATTTTTGCAGAATCTTTGCAGAAATGAAAATGTAATCTATATTTGCACTCTCTTTCAGGGGGATTAGCTCAGCTGGTTCAGAGCATCTGCCTTACAAGCAGAGGGTCGGGGGTTCGAATCCCTCATCCCCCACAGACATTTAGCCCCGTAGTATGCGGGGTTTTCAGTTATAAATAACAGAGCGGGCTTTTGTCCCTGATCTTCAAATGTTTTAAAACCTCAGAATCTCTATTTGTTTAAAAAGCAATTCTTGAATATTGGAAGAATATCCAATGTGTAACTTATCAGTTCCCTTGGAAATGTTATATATCATTTAATAAAAATCGGGATTTGTCAACCTTTTCAAGCCGTTTAAACAAATAATATATGTTTTAGTCAAAAAAGCAGCTAATATCATTTCAATTGTTGTATCATCGTGCAACCTACAAGCTGTTAAATAGTGTCATCTGACAGGGATTATTAAATAACCTATGGGAAATAAAATAGTTCTCGTTAATATGTTGAAAACACTTTATAATTAGTGTAATACAAGTGATTAAAAAATGCTTACATTCGCTATTGTAAGAAATTGAGTTACTAAACCTGTGTTTTAAAAGGGTAGACTATAACCTTGTAAGTAGTATCTATTTGATATATAGTAGATTATATTTAGATAAAAATATTTGAACCTGATCTGTATGGAAAGTAAAAATCCAATTTACGCGATGAATTCAAAAACCTCGTCTTCTCTTTTAATATGCCATAGAGGGAAAGATAATTTTTTTAACCTGGCTTCAGTGGTTAAACGGGCGGGTATAGTTGTAATGATGTTTTTTGCTTTCGTGATGACTTCATGGGGGCAAACAACTTTTACACTAAATTTGGCTGCTAATGCAAACTGGACGACTGCCGGATGGGTTAAAACCGGGACAGCCACACTCGCAACTTATCCTGGTCAGGTTGGAAGTGAGACACATATTGTTGTGATTAATGGAGCCGGAGCTGCAAACTCAACTTTAACACTTGATGCAAATATTACTCAAAGCGTTTCAGATGTCTCAATTAATATCGCTGCGCCGAGCACGCCAACATTAGCATTCACTACAAACACTTTAACAATGTCAGGTAACTTGTCAGGTAATGGTATATTAACCATGACAACAGGAACATTGAATTTAGCTGGTAATAATACTTTTTCTGGAGCTTTTACATGTGGTACAGGTACAGTTAATTACAATGGTGCTGCTGAGAATGTGGCAGGCCTTACCTATAACAATCTGACTATTTCAGGTGGTAACACAAAAACTCTTGCTGGTGCTGCATCAGTTGGAGGTATCTTAAACCTTACTCTTGGGGTATTTAGGCTCGGAGCAAACAATTTGACTCTTACAAATATTAATGCTGTTTCCGGTTCACCATTTAGTAATACTAATATGGTTGAAACGAATAGCACAGGTCGTTTCATTCGTTCGGCCACAGCCATAAATCCACAGTTTAGCGGGACTTATCCTATTGGCAGTAATGGCTATTATAACCCTTTTATAATATCGACGTTGCCAGCTGGCGCTTCAGCACCAAGAAGTGTCTCTGTCATAGCCGTTCCATCAAATCCTGGTATCCTGACAAACGGCCTGAATAAATACTGGGATATTGTTACATCCGGTATTTCAACTGATGCAAGTACTGTACTTTCATTTCAGTATAATGCCGGTGAAGTAATCGGTAACCCTCTATTATTCCTGCCATACACAAATACTTCGGGAAGTTGGGCAGTTGCCACCGGGCCATCATTCCCTGGCACTAATCCTGCAACATCTACAGGAAGCTCAACAATTGATGGTTTCTGGACTGCTGGTTCGCCAGACACTTTTTATTCTTACCAGACCGGCTTTTGGGATCAGGCAAGTACCTGGACTTTTGATCCGGGAGGAACAACCGGACCTGGAACGCTGGTTCCCGGGCCAAACGATAAGGTGGTTATTCTTACAGGGCGTACGGTATCTCTACAGGCCAATAATTCGACCCAAAACCTTGATATTACAATTAATAACGGAGGAATTCTTGATCAATTAACTTATAATTTTTCGAACACATTAGTAGCGCTCAGGGGGAACGGTGCCCTTAAGCTTTCCTCTTCGAATTTTCCTGCTACCACAATAAATACATTTGTCACTACTGATGGTGGTATCACAGAGTATAATAACTCTGGCATAATGTCAGCAACTCAGGCAACGTATTATCACCTAGTGATTAGGTCCTCCGGCGCAGTTATTCAGGTTAGGGATATTACCCTTAATGGTAATCTGAATGTAAAACAGGGGACTTTTCAAATTAATGATGCTACCAGCAGAAGGCTCAAACTTGTCATTAAAGG
>PLLX01000073.1 GCA_003141415.1 Bacteroidales bacterium | reverse complement strand
ATCTCTTTTTGACCTGGAATCTGGGCAAAATTCATATATCTGTCTCAATCAAAAACGTAAAGAATGAAGAGTTTCTGCAACAGTTAACCTTACTGAACTTCTTTAAGTGCAGCTTCATAATCAGGCTCATGTATGTGTTCAGGAACAAGCTCGGTATAAACGACAGTTCCGGTTTCATCAATAACAACTATAGCTCTTGCATATAGTCCGACCACAGGACCGTCAATATAATCAACGCCATAAGCTTTGCCGAATTCTTTGTCGCGGAATCCCGACAGTGTAATAACATTTGTAATGCCTTCAGTGGAGCAGAATCGTCCATGCGCAAAAGGAAGGTCTTTTGATATCCCGAGCACTGTAACATTCTTCATTCCGGCAGCCATCTGATTGAATTTTCTGACTGTTGTTGCACATACTGAGGTGTCGAGACTGGGGAATATATTGAGAATGACTTTTTTCCCTTTAAGTTCAGATAATGACATTGATCCGAGATCTGATTTTACAAGTGTAAATTCAGGGGCTTTACTCCCTTTAGCCGGCAGGTTACCTGATGTATTTACCGGATTTCCTTTGAATGTAATTTTTGCCATAACTTTTTTTCAAATTTAATCATTCTTTTTAATGCAGATACTCATCTGAATTATTTCCAAAAAAAAATGTAGGTTTGTAAATGAGAATTTCTTGTGTTAAATAAAAATATTTGATCTATGAAAATGATTCAGGACTTTAATTTCAAAGGAAAGAANNCGTATGGAGAAATATTCACTTAAGCCTGTTCTTCCGGTTCTGGAAAAACTTCTTGGCAAAAAAGTACTGTTTGCAGATGATTGCCTTGGTGAATCAGCAGTAAAAATGTCTGCAGCACTGAAACCAGGGGAGGTCCTGCTTCTTGAAAATGTACGTTTCTATCCGGAAGAAGAAGGAAAACCCATTCTGGCCGAGACAGTCACTGATGAGGAGAAAAAAACTGCAAAAGCTGAGATGAAGATCAAACAGAAAGAGATGGCAAAGAAACTGGCTGGTTATGCAGAAATTTATGTTAATGATGCATTCGGCACTGCTCACCGTGCCCATGCGACCACTGCTGTTATAGCTGATTTTTTCGACACAGACAAAAGAATGTTCGGTTTCCTTATCAACAGCGAACTTGCAGCAATGGATAAGGTTCTTAAGGATCCCCGGAGGCCATTTACAGCGATAATGGGCGGAGCAAAAGTTTCAGACAAGATAATGCTAATTGAAAACCTTCTAAATAGGGTTGATAATCTGATTATCGGAGGAGGAATGACCTATACCTTTATTAAAGCAATGGGCGGTAAAATCGGCAAGTCACTCTGTGAAGAGGACAAACTTGATCTCGCTCTTAAACTTATTGAGAAAGCCAAAGAAAAGAAAGTTAAACTTTATCTTCCTGTTGACAGCCTGAATGCCGATAGGTTTGATAATGAGGCTAATACTAAAATCACAGCCGCCAACGCAGTTGAAGATGGATGGCTGGGTCTCGATATTGCAGAGAAAACTATTAAGGAATTTACTTCGGTTATTGAAAATTCAAAAACAATTCTGTGGAACGGACCAATGGGAGTCTTCGAGATGGAAAAATTCTCAAAAGGAACAACTGCCATTGCTAAAGCGATAGCAGCCGCAACAGCGAAAGGGGCATACAGTCTCATCGGAGGAGGTGACTCAGTAGCTGCAATCAACAAAAACGGACTCGCTGATAAAGTGAGCTACGTTTCAACCGGTGGAGGCGCAATGCTTGAATATATGGAAGGGAAGAAACTTCCTGGTATTACTGCGATTAGGGGAGAATAAAGAAGATTTCGGAATTTGGATTTTTCAATCCCCAATCCCGAATCCTTTATCCGCAATAATAGAGGGGCAGTGCTAAAATGCAGCCTTTTTACTGCAAAGCAATAAAAGGTAAAGAAATATCTGATGTCAATCTATGATCCCGATGAAGCGATCTTTTTCCAGGATTTGTTCTAATACTTTTCAACATTTCTGAAGGGATGTGATTATTATAGATAATGAGTCTTTTCCATAATCCCGAAGGGATGTAATTATTATAGCATTAGTTAGTTAATAAATCGTTTAACCCCGAAGGGGTGACACATAATTAATAACATTCAAATAAATATTTCTCATTAAATTCAATTTCAAATTCCTTTAGAAATTCAAAATATTCTTCTTTGAATGTTTTGATATGATGATGGTTTTCCTGGTTTAATATATAGTTAAAAACATTGCCTATTGCATGGATATGATCCGACATCCCACCGACAATGATTGATTTTTGTTCTTTATTACGGACAATTCCTGCTATGTATTTATGTAGATCTTCCTGCCATCTTTTTAAGATCAGATTTTCTCTGCCTTTGACAGCAAAAACAATCTGGATGTAGATTTGTGAGAATGTTCCGGCCATGATAATAGTTTTTATTACAATGTCACCCTTTCAGGGTTTAGGTATTCAGAAAAATTATAATTCTATAATAATAACATCCCTTCGGGATTAATCGATCTTATCTTAAATTATTTTGTAATTTACAAAAAGCTATTTATGTAGGGTAAAATATTTGTAGTAAATCATCCGTTAAGAGTTTATAACGAAATATTATTTAATAGAATAATTGCCAGTGATTTGAAGCCTTTTTTTATTTTATCTTTGCATTATGAAAAAGTTAGTATTCATATTAATAGTAATAAATTCAATTTTTTCCGGATGCACAAAAAAAGAACCAACCCGTACATCGGGTACTGATACCATTGATAACATCACTTACTTCTCTACGACTTATTATAATTATGGTTTTTCATTTTCAGGTGCAAAACTGGTCTCCACAAGCACCAACCCAGAGCCCGATATCACTATATATGTTAATATTGACAACGGAAATCCAAGATTAACACTACAGTCTAATAACCTGAAACCATCTTTTTATAAAATAGGTGATTTTGTTGACGCAGCCACGGCACAATCGGCTTTTGACAATCTGAAAACAGTAGTTGTAACTCAATGGCAGGATATGGCCGATCCTATAAATGATAACCAGGTATGGATCTACAGATCCGGAACCGCTGATTATACTAAATTCAGGATTGTCAGTACCGTTAATGAAACAAGGCAAAGCATAGCTTATGGGGAATGTACTTTCCAATGGGTCTATCAGCCTGATGGCTCATTAACCTTTCCAGGCAAATAATAATGGGATTGCAGAACCTGGAGAAGCGGATATTCAATATTAAAAACCCGACAGACTTTTGGGAAACTGTACTCGAAGTATTTAATTATCAATACAATAATAATTCTGTATATCAAAACTTTATAAAAAGTCTTGGAAAAGATATTTCTGATGTAAAAACTCCTTGCGAAATACCTTTTCTTCCTGTTGAATTCTTCAGAAATCATAAAATCATTACTGGTACTTTTCCGGTTGAAATGATCTTTGAAAGTAGCGGGACGACAGGAATAACTCCCGGGAAACATTTCGTAAATGATTTGAATTTATATGAAGAGAGTTTCCTGAGATCTTTCAGACTATTTTATGGTGAGCCGGAAGAATTTCTCATAGCAGCTTTGCTTCCATCATACACTGAAAGAGAAGGTTCTTCTCTCGTTTATATGGCTGATAATCTGATAAAAAGAAGCAAGAACCCTAACAGTGGCTTTTACAAAAGTAATATCGATGATCTTATTCTGACAATTAGCAAAGCTAAAATAGAGAAACAGAAAATCCTGTTGCTTGGTGTCAGTTTTGCTTTGGTTGATCTTGCGGAAAATCAGTCACCGGATCTTTCAGGAGCAATTGTAATGGAGACAGGTGGAATGAAGGGAAGGAGGAAGGAACTGACCCGTTCAGAACTTCATTCTGTTTTAAAAGAAAAATTGAATGTTCCTTCAATTCATTCGGAGTATGGGATGACTGAATTATTGAGTCAGGCTTACTCTAAAGGAGACGGGATATTTTATTGTCCCCCATGGATGAAAATTATTATCAGGGATCCGCAGGATCCTCTTACCTTATATGACGAACCAGAGAGAACAGGAGGAATAAATATTATCGACCTGGCAAATATAAACTCATGCTCCTTTATTGCAACTGGTGATCTCGGTAAGGTTCACGAGGATGGCGGGTTCGAGGTACTGGGCAGGTTTGACAATTCTGATATAAGAGGGTGTAATCTATTGGTGGAATGATTTGCCCCTGGCTACTCTACCGTACACAACATCTCCCTTAAGAGGTTCTGACTCGTGTGTAATACCCCTCTGTCCCGCCGAAGCGGGACATCTCCCCTGAAGGGGAGCTAATTCCCTAACATTAAGAAAGCGATCTTAAAAAACGAGAATTAACCCCCTTTAGGGGGGATGGGGCCTATAATCCCAGTTTTGTTTTTATTTCAGCCGGAATAGCATTTTTATTCACCATTATAGCTATTGTCTTGGCACGGACATAATTTTCTGAAATATTAAGGTATCCACCATACGGACTTCTTTCAGTTCCCCATGAGTTCTTTGTAACATAGTATTTGGTACCATTCTGATCTTTAACAAGACCTGTCATATGCATCAGGTGATCGTCGGTAGTGGACTTATTATCGTAACCTTCTTCGCGAGATTCCTGTGTTACTTTTACTTCAGGAAAAGGTCCGCTGAATTTATAAGCTTCGGCGCTACGATCCTCCTTGGTCATCTTACCATACCTGGCTTTATCGGCACTGGAATATTGGTCAGTATTTTCAACTTCAGGTATTATTGCAACACCTTTTGAGTGAGAAAAACCTTTCTCGCTTACGTCGCCATCCCAGGCAATAGTGTACCCTTTGAAAAGAGCAGAATCCATAATTACAATAAGTTGGTCGAGAGGCACATTGTAATAATTCATTTTTCTCCAGTTATCGGGAATAGGAACAAGTCCTTGTGTATAGAACGGAAAAAGAGTGAATGAAGTGATCTCAACATAGTCTTCCGGGTTAATTCCAAGGCTTGCCGTGAATGATTTTGGTGTGTATCCGACGCCTTTATATGTGAAGGATTGAGGGACTTTGCCAAGATAGGTATCAAGAACAGCATCGACTATAGTAAAATACTGATCGCTTTCTTTGTTTCTTTTAACAGGTACAGTTGCGATAGCATTTATAAATGAATTAAGTTCACTATGATTATGATTTGTCATGCTATAATTAAGACCTGTATAAACTTCATCCGGGACAATTCCGTTTTTCATAAATTCAGCCATCCAGTCGTGACCGACACTGCCCTGACCCAGGTTTCCTTTACCCTGTTGGATAAAGTTGTCTTTAAGACGATCGACATAATTATATCGTACAATATACATTTCTGACAAGTCATATTCTCCCTTTCCCATACGGAGAAGTTCTGATTCGATGAAGGAAGTTGTGGCGAAGCACCAGCAGGTTCCGGTTCCGGCCTGGTTTTTTACAGAAGTGGCCTTTAATTCAACAACCGGAGTGAATTTGTAGCCCTCATCTGTTTTCTGAAGAGCACTGCTCTTCTTTTGTGCAAAGGTTGGTGCAATAAAAAGTGACAGTATAAATGCCAGCAGGATACGGGTTTTCATAATAATCGGATTTAATAACTAATTAAGTCTGAAATAGTAAATAAGTTCGGGCAATAAAAATGCTAAGCTAGAAAAATAATGGAGAAATAAAATTGATTACTTGTTCAATTGTTCGTCGGTTCAATTAATTCTCACCATTCAGTAAATATACTTACTACCTGAAATAAGATCATATGAATGATCGATCCAGCTGAAGACCTCCTTATCGGGGACTGATCCATCAAGCAGAACGGTGTTCCAGTGTTTTTTATTCATATGATAACCAGGGGTCACAGAGGAGTATCTTTCCCTTAGGTCGATCGCGAGCGCAGGATCACATTTAAGGTTTATGCTAAGGTCGCCATCGAGGTTAACCAGGGCGAATATTTTCGCACTGGCTTTAAAAACAAGTGTATCGTCCCCGAAAGGGAAGCTTTCAATGGCTCCTTTCTTTGAGATGCAATAGTCTCTTAATGTTACTATATCCATGGTAAAACATTATTTTAAAGTCGGATAAAATGCGCCTTCAATATGATCTATCTGATATTTATCAACAGATTTAATGACAGTTATTATATCAAACCTGCCTTCTTTATCTATATTAAATTTTTGCAGATAACCATTGGCTGCCCAGATAATAGATTTTTGTTTTTCCCTGGTAACAGCGGTGACAGGATGCATCTGAAAGTCGTCAGTCCGTGTTTTTACCTCGGCAAATATTATAAAATCATCGTTCTCAGCAATTATGTCGATTTCATGTTTTCCCCATTTCCAGTTCCGGAAGAGTATTTTAAAGCCTGCTTTTTCCAGGTGGTCCGCTGCAAGGTCCTCTCCTTTCTGACCCAGATTATGTGATTCGGCCATGGACGGTTTATTATATCTCGATAAGTTTATTTCTTATTGCAAAAAGTATAAGGCTTGCTGTATTCTTGGAGTTAGTTTTGCCGAGAAGGTTTGCCCTGTGTTTATCGACTGTTCTTTTGCTTATAAAAAGAGTCTCGGCGATCTCCTGGTTAGAGAATCCTTCACATATTTTAAACAGTATTTCTTTTTCTCTTTTTGAAAGGTTGGCCGATTTGCTTTCCTGTTCCCGGTATTTGATCTTCTGAATAACATGATAAAGTAACTCCTGTGAAAAGTAGCTGCCTCCTTTTCTTACAGTGAGTATTGCTTCTTTAACTTCGGAGATGTCCGAATCTTTAAGCAGGAAGCCTTTGGCTCCGGCATCCACCATCTTATAATAATACTCTTCCTCTCCATACATTGAAAGAGCAATAATATCAATTCCAGGACAAATTTTCAATCCCTTTCTTGTAGCTTCTATCCCGTCCATTTCAGGCATATTTATATCCATAAGGGCGACATCTGCCTGAGTGTTTTTCAGAATTTTCAGAAATTCTTCGCCGTTTGATGCTTCGGCAGTTACCTCAAATTCGGGGAAAGCATTCAGAAGTATTTTTAATCCATTGCGAAAGAGCTGGTGATCGTCTGCAATTATTATTCGTATTTTTTCCATGTTAGCCAATTCCGGGTTAATAAGAATCAATCAATCAATTTGATAAGAGCACTTGTTCCCTTTCCTGGAGTACTCTCAAGAATAAATACCCCTTCAACGGTTTTTACACGAGTTTCAATGTTTGATAATCCCATACCTTTCGTGTCTTCCTTGCTTAATGAAGAGGTATCAAATCCACGCCCGTTATCATAAAATTGCAAGGTAACAAATTTTTCGTGTTTGTTTAATTCTATCTCTATCCTGGAAGCACCCGAATGCAGAATGGAATTATTAATTAGCTCACAGACAGCACGATAGACCACAACTTCCTTGTCATTGTCAAGTCGCAGGGTTTCCATGTTCGACTTAAAATCAATTTCAACGGCCTTGGTCTGATTAATTTTAGTAGTAAATGCACTGATGGCACTGGTTAGTCCAAAGTTTGTCAGGATGTGCGGGCTCAGGTTATTTGATATGTCTTTAATCGTACTGATAGCTTCATTTATGAGGTGGTTGGTATTATTCAGGATAACTGAGCCCGATGAATCTTTGATTCTGTCAGTAAGTGCGGAAAGAGACATCTTCACAGTGGAAAGAATGGGTCCGAGCCCGTCGTGCAGATCTTTTGCAAACCTCTTTCTCTCATTTTCCTCAGTATTTATAATAGCATTTATTACCCTTTTTTCAGAACGTATCCGGTCTGTTTCAGCCCGTTTAAGTGAATAAAACAGTTCGCGGATGAGAATTACTCCCCCTATTATCATTACGGAAATCAGAACTCCGAGCCATTCGTTTATGAGCTGCCATGTAAAAGAGGGTGTGCCACGGAAAAATTCAAAAAGCTGAATGATTTTAAGAACGGCCATGAATGCAAAGGACAGGGAGAGCAGTATCCATGAGAGTCTGTATTTGGTAAGCTTCATGAATCTCAATGCAATTACTGCAGCAATGATCTGCAAAATAATTGAGATAATTAAAGCAATAAGTCGTACCATGGAGAGGACTTTATAATTGTACAAAAATAGGAGTTAATTTATCTATTTCACCAACAGACAGATATTAAATAAAGGCATCCCGTTTTTGCCACCTATATACTGTCAGTTTAATTCAGGAAGGGATTTTAAGATTGCCACGCCCTCCTTCGTCAGTCTTGCAATGACATTGCAAGTAAGTCTATTTAAGTTCGGGAGCAGGACAGAAGTTAGTAAAATCCACGGTCATTGCGAATCGCGAAGCAAGGAAGCATTCTCCCCACCCAACTCCGATTATGGATAAGAATTAGTCCCCCCTCTTGGTGGGTTGAGGGACCTTTGCACCTTTATACCGTTATGCCATTATGCCTTTTTTATTACCTTTGGCCGTTTGAATTCAGGAATTATGAAAGTTTTGTACAACTTAGGGATCTTGATTTTCTCTGCACTTGCTCATCTTATATCGCCGTTTAATTCAAGAGCATCTTTTTGGGTAAAAGGAAGAAAAAAATGGGCAGAAAAAATTGCTGAAAAGATAAAATCGGGAGACAGGGTTATTTGGATACATTGTGCATCTCTTGGAGAATTTGAACAGGGAAGACCGGTAATTGAAGCGATTAAAAAAAAGATGCCGGTATTTAAAATTGTGATAACTTTTTTTTCTCCCTCCGGATATGAAATAAGAAAGAATTATAACAATGCTGACTGTATAAGTTATCTTCCTTCAGATACACCGGGCAATGCTGCAAAATTCATAGGTCTGGTTAAACCTGAATTTGTAATATTTGTAAAATATGAATTCTGGAATAATTATATATCAGTGCTTTACAAGAATAAAATTCCATTATATCTAATATCCGGAATATTTCGTCCAGGACAACATTTTTTTAAATGGTACGGGTCCTTTTTCAGAAGTATGTTAAGGAAATTTGAAATAATATTTGTTCAGGATCAGCGATCGTTTGATCTTCTTTCGGGTATCGGGATAGAGAATGTTTATCTGGCCGGTGACACAAGGTTCGACAGAGTGGTTCAGATAGCTGGAACATCCAGAGTTATACAAAAGCTTGAACATTTCAGGGGGAATGAGAAGTTGTTTTTAGCAGGAAGCAGCTGGCAGCAGGATGAGGAGATAATTGCAGAATATATCAACAGTTTTCCTCTAAGAATGAAATGGGTTTTCGCACCTCACGAAATTGATAAATCAAATATAGAAAGACTTGAAAAGCTTATTAAAGTAAAACATGTAAGATTCTCGGAATATAGTGAACGTTCGGCTGATGCCCGTGTACTTATTATTGATAACATAGGAATGCTTTCTTCGGCTTACCGTTATGCATATATTGCCGCAATCGGAGGTGGATTCGGAAAGGGGATCCACAATATTCTGGAACCCGCATGCTGGGGAATTCCGGTACTTTTTGGACCCAAACATGAAAATTTCAAAGAAGCTCTTGATCTTTTGGCTACCGGTGCTGCGAAGTCATTTCTCACTTTTGATGATTTTAGAAGAATTTTAGATTTGTGGTTATCGGATGAGAAAAAATATACAAATTCAGCTGAAATGGCATCAAAATATGTGAAAGAAAATGCCGGTGCTACTGAAATTATAATCAAAGAAATTTTAGAAAAAGATATTAACAGGCGGGTTTCATAATTTGTTAAAAACTAATCTTTTCATAATTGTCGGGTTCCTTTAAAGAGCCGTAAATTGTCCATCCGGATTTAACATTATTGTAACTCCGATGTAACCAACTAATCAAGTATTTACGATAACCTTGTCGAAAATTTATTAATCCTTAATCCTAATTTTATGATGAAGCAATTCAAACGTTTGTTTTCACTGTTGACCTTTCTGTTTATCACTGTTGTGATGTTCGGACAGGCTACAACAACCTCAGGAATAAATGGCAGGATAGTTGATCCAAGCGGGAAACCGTTACCTGGAGCTACTATTGTTGCCGTTCATGTTCCATCAGGAACCCAATATGGAGCCCTTACTAATGGTGACGGTTTATTCGCAATTCAGGGGATGCGTCCGGGAGGACCTTACACGATTGATGTAACGTTTATCGGATATTCGAAAAAGTCAATTACAGATATAGTGCTAAACCTGGGTGAATCTTTTGTTCTTAATACCTCTCTTGATGAGTCAAGTACTCAGTTGAAAGAAGTTGTTGTTGTTGGTGCAAAGGCCCCGGTTTTCAATTCAGAAAAAAATGGTTCATCAATCAACATCAGCAACAGCCAAATGTCTATAATACCGACCATTAACAGGAGTATTAATGATCTTACACGTCTCACACCTCAGGCAAACGGTAACCAGATTGGTGGTGGTAATTATCGTCAGAACTTCATCACAGTTGATGGTGCCCAGTTTAATAATGCTTTTGGTATAGGGACTAATCTTCCCGGAAACGGTTCTCCGATTTCTCTGGATGCGCTTGACCAGATCTCTGTAAATATCACACCTTTTGATGTCAGGCAGAGTGGGTTTATCGGTGCTTCAGTGAACGCAGTTACACGTTCAGGAAGCAACGAATTCTCTGGTTCTGTATATACTTACATGAAAAATCAGAAGTATGCAGGCAACCATGTAGGCGATGCGACTTTTGTGAAAACTCCTTCAAGTTATCAGATGGAAGGTGTACGTCTGGGTGGACCTATTCTCAAAAACAAGTTATTCTTCTTTGTAAACTTTGAAATGGAGAAAACCATTGTTCCAGGTCCTCAGCGTGTTGCTTCCACCCCCGATTCTCCCCCTGATTATCCTAATAATATTGCACGGCCATCAGTTGCCGATATGGATGCAATAAGCCAATATCTGAAAGATACCTACGGTTATGACACTGGTCCTTACCAGGGATATTCATTCGAGAGCCCGGCCACGAAATTTCTTGCTCGCGTAGACTGGAATATCAATCAAAACCATAAGTTCAATATCCGTTACAGTTCTTCGACACGGAAAGATCCGTACGCCCCCAGTACTTCCGTTTCTCCATTCTCAGGGATTTATACAAACAACCGTGCCAGCCTTGATGCCATGTGGTACAAAAACTCCGGTTACTACCAGGAAAGTAATTTCAGCTCTCTTTCAGCCGAATTAAACTCTTCACTCGGAGGAGGCAGGTTTATGAATACTCTTCGCGGTACTTATTCGTACCAGGATGAACCCCGCACAACAGATGGAAATCTATTCCCGTTTGTTGATATTTTACAGGGAGGAAGTCCTTATGTATCTTTCGGAACTGAACTTTTTTCTTATGGAAACCTGCGACAGGTCGCTACTGTAACAGTTAATGATGATTTTACCTGGGCCATGGGAATAAATAACTTCACACTCGGATTGCAATATGAGACAGATAAGACCAAAAACGGCTTTATGCGTTTTGGCTCCAGCTATTATGTATTCAATTCATGGGCTGATTTTGTAAGTTCAACCGGACCTAATCCGATTAATCCAAAGAATTTTGGTATCACCTTCTCAAATACCCCCGGATACGCCCAGGCATTTCCATCCTTTAATTACGCTCAGACATCAGCTTATCTGCAGGATGAAATAAATCTGACAGAAAGTCTAAAGGTTATAGCAGGTCTCCGGTTAGATCTTCCTACATATCCTGACCCACTACCGGAACATCCTATAATTTCTGATCTTACATTTGGTAATAACACTTATAGCACTGCCACACTTCCAAAGACCAGAGCAATGATGTCTCCAAGGATTGGTTTTAACTATGACATCACCGGTGATCGGAAATATGTATTGCGTGGAGGAACCGGAATATTCACGGGACGTGTTCCATTTGTATGGATTGTTAGTCAGGTTGGTGATGCAGGTATGCTGCAGACTACTCAGACTTATTCTGCAGGTGTAGGTACAGGTGTTCCCGGACCATTTAATCCGGCAATAAATGCATACTATCCTGCTACACAACCTGCTGCAGGAACTATTGTGCCAGGAACGTTTACAATTATCTCCAAGAATTTCAGGATGCCACAATCATGGAAGAGCAGCATGGCACTTGATGCCAAACTCCCATGGGGATTGAAAGGAACTGTTGAAGGTATATATAATAAAGATATTAATACCGCATTTTTTGTAAACGAAGGACTTCAGGCACCATCAAATGTGGATATTAGTGGTTATCCCGATAACCGTTTGATTTATGCTAATGATAATGTCAGCAAGTATTATAATCTTCAGACAAACGGAATTATTACTTCCGCTTCCGGATCAGGCGTATCCCCAATTGTTCTCGAGAACAGAAAAGGTGGTTATTACTGGTCTGCTACCGTAAAACTTGAGAAATCTTTCGGTAAAGGATTTTTCGGGATGATTGCCTATACGCACAGTGAAGCTAAAAATCTTGTTGATGGCAGCGGTGACCAGGCATCTTCAGCATGGAACGGTAATGCCAATGTAAACGGGGCAAATAATCCGGAATTAAGTTACACAAGCTATGTAACACCCGACAAAATAATCTCATCGGTATCATACAGAATTGAGTATCTCAAACATGGCGCTACTTCCATTTCTGTATTTTACGAAGCTGGTGCTCAAGGGCGTTTCTCCTATGTTTATTCCAGCAATATTGTTCGTGATGGAGCAGGATCTAACAACCTTATCTATGTTCCAAAGGACCCATCCGAGATCACTTTTGTCAACCAGACAGTTAATGGAGTTGTGTGGACTGCCCAGGATCAGAGCGATGCATTCTTCGCCTATATTAATCAGGACAAGTATCTCCGCACAAGAAAAGGGCAATACGCTGAACGTAATGGCGCTTTATTACCATGGAGAAACGATTTTGACGTAAAACTTATGCAGGATTTCTTTGTGAATGTTGGTGGGAAACGTAATACTCTTGAATTTAGTCTTGACATACTGAATGTTGGAAACCTGCTCAGCAAGAAATGGGGATTAACCCAGCTTTATAATCAAAACAACATACTTACTCCTACAAACGTAGCTAATATTGTTGCCGGTGGAACTGTAGTGCCTGCATACAGACTCAATCCATTCAACAATGAAATGTTGACAAATTCCTTTGCCAACGTCGTATCTTATCCTTCAACGTACTCCATGCAATTTGGAATACGATATATCTTCAACTAAAAGAGTCTTTTCATAAAATAGGAGGCTGTCAGATTCTGACAGTCTTTTTTTTATGGTCATTAGGAAAAAATTGAGAACAAGTATTATACAAACTATGGCTCTTTAAATCTTGATCTTAGCTTTGAACTTTTGCATATAAAAATTGTTTCTCTGAAGGGCAATTACATATTAACAATTTTATAATCAAGCACATATATAATAGTTAATAACTATATTGTCAAATGTTAATAAACTTAAATTTTTACTCTTGCATCACGAGATATGCTTGTTTAATTTAGCAATTACCCGCTTAAAATATCAGTGGCCGTTTAATCTCATTAAAATCAGAGAATAACAAAAAGATATGGAAGAGCTATTTGTCCAGGAATCAGCTATTGCAACTGAAAAAGCAAAAAAGCAAAATTCAGCACCAGAGATGGAGAAAACAGGTGAAGGGGAAAAATATTGAAAAATCTAAGAATCGAGGACAAGACAAAGTTGTTTATTCTCACGAAGAAGCTGTTGAAGCAAGTATTCAGTATTTTAAAGGCGATGAACTAGCCGCAAGAGTATGGGCAAACAAATATGCTCTGAAGGATTCTTTCGGAAATCTTTATGAAAAGTCGCCCGACGACATGCATCACAGACTGGCTCGTGAAATACACAGGGTAGAGATGAAATATAAGAACCCGCTGTCTGAAGAATTGATTTACAATGTTCTCAAAGATTTCAAATACATTGTTCCCCAGGGAGGTCCGATGACAGGTATCGGTAATGATTACCAGATTGCTTCATTATCAAACTGTTTTGTGATTGGCAACGATGGATACATCCGATTCATACGGAGGAATTATGAAAATCGACCAGGAGCAGGTACAACTTATGAAACGACGGGGAGGTGTAGGTCACGACCTGTCGCATATCAGACCCAAAGGAACTCCTGTTCTTAACAGTGCCCTCACCTCCACCGGCGTGGTGCCTTTTATGGAAAGATATTCCAACTCAACCCGGGAGGTAGCACAGGATGGAAGACGAGGTGCACTTATGCTCTCTATCTCAATCAAACACCCTGACTCCGGAAAATTTATTGACGCCAAGATGGAAAGTGGGAAAGTTACAGGAGCAAACGTCTCAGTTAAACTGACCGACGATTTCATGAAGGCCGTTGAAAACAAAACACTTTTCAGACAACAATATCCAATTAATTCCGAACCAATCCTAAATTTGCAAAAGATATCGATGCAGTTCAGCTTTGGACCAAGATTATCCATAATGCCTGGAAGTCAGCCGAACCCGGGGTATTATTCTGGGATACAATAATAAGAGAGAGTGTTCCCGATTGCTATGCCGATCTGGGATATGCAACAGTTTCAACAAATCCCTGTGGTGAAATTCCTTTATGCCCATACGACAGTTGCCGTCTGCTGGCAATAAATCTGTACAGTTATGTCAATGATCCATTTACCGACAAGGCTGAATTTAACTTTGATTTATATAAAGAGCATGTAGGACTGGCACAACGCATGATGGATGATATTATTGATCTGGAACTGGAAAAGATCGATTTTATCCTTGCAAAAATACATGCAGATCCGGAGATTGAGGAGATAAAACACGTCGAGGAAAATCTCTGGAGCAACATAAGAAAGAAATCGGAAGAAGGACGCAGAACCGGAATAGGAATAACAGCCGAAGGAGATATGATCGCAGGTCTTGGGATGAGATATGGCAACGATGATGCCACAAACTTCTCTGTCGAAATTCATAAAACACTGGCTCTCGAAGCTTATAAGGCGTCTACATACCTTGCAAAAGAGAGAGGGGCCTTCACAATTTATAATGCCGAACGTGAAAAGGAAAATCCTTTTATTTTAAGGATGAAAGAAGCTGACCCTGTCATGTATAATAACATGGTTAAATACGGGCGCAGAAATATTGCCCTTCTTACAATAGCTCCAACAGGTACAACGAGCCTTATGACACAGACAACTTCGGGAATTGAACCGATATTTTCAATTTTTTATAAAAGAAGAAGAAAAGTTAATCCTAATGACCTGGATGTAAAGGTTACATTCAAGGATGAGGTTGGCGATTCATGGGAAGAATTCAATGTTTTCCATCATAAGTTTGTTGACTGGCTTAAACTGAACGGTTACGATACTGATGAAGTTACCAGAATGGGCGACGAGGAGATTGAATCAATCATCGCAAAATCACCTTACTATAAAGCCACTGCAAATGATGTTGACTGGATTGCTAAAGTCAAGATGCAGGGTGCAATTCAAAAATGGGTCGACCATTCAATAAGTGTTACTATCAATCTTCCAGCCGAAGCAAAAGAAGAGCTCGTAAGTGAGCTTTATCTGACAGCATGGAAATCGGGCTGCAAAGGAGCTACCGTTTATCGTGACGGATCAAGGAACGGTGTCCTCATCGCAGGCAAAACAGAAATGCGGCCTGAAAAGCCAAAACGTCCAAAATCGCTTGATTGTGACGTTATCAGGTTTAATATAAGTGAAGAGAAATGGGTAGCCTTTGTAGGACTGAAAGAGAGCCGTCCTTATGAGATATTCACCGGGATAGCTGATGAAGAAATATTCCCGATTCCAAAAAGCATCATAAAAGGTAAAATCATTAAAATCAAAGACGAAGACGGAAAGACGCGTTACGATTTTCAATATACCGATAAAATAGGGTATAAGAAAAATATTGAAGGTCTTTCACACATGTTCAAACCGGAGTTCTGGAATTATGCGAAACTGATCTCAGGTGTTTTAAGACATGAAATGCCTATCCAGGATGTCGTTAACCTGGTTACGTCATTAAAACTTGACAGCGAGTCAATCAATAACTGGAAGAACGGAGTTGAAAGAGCATTAAAGAAATATATACCGAACGGAACAAAGGCAAAAGGCAAATGCGGAGAATGTGGTTCGGATAACCTTGTCTACGAAGAAGGTTGCCTGATCTGCAAAGATTGCGGATCATCCAAATGCGGTTGAGGTTTAATTATGGGGTCCCTGTACGGGGAATTATCATAAATCAGCGGGTGCTCCTCGGAGCACCTTTTTTTATTTCACAGCCCTGATCAGCCCTCTCCTCAGATACGGAGCTTTCATTTTTTTATCGTAATAATTGATCATATATCCTTTTGAAGGGGTTATGCTGAACCCATAATCCTTAAGCAATAAAGTGAAATCCTTCTCATCATTGTTTTTATGATAGGTGCATAGCGCTATTTTAAAAGACTCGCGGGCTTTAAATACCTCATTACAACTGTTTAAAACAACCGATTCAGCACCGTCAACATCAATCTTCAGAAAAGTAACATCCTTCATATTTTCAAAAAAAGTATCAAACCTGATATGAGATGCATCATTGTGATCTGAAACATACTTATTAATTATCTCAACTTTTTCTGACCACGGAGAAAATGTAACCCTGAGAGCTTTGATCCACTCCTGGTCATATTCAAAGATGTAGATTTTTCTGACAACATCTACGACTGCCAGGGCAAAGTTGCCCTCAGCGGCACCGATATCTGCTAAAACATCATCTTTTCCAACTGTAAATGAGTCTGTTAAATACCGGTGGGGACTATTGAGATCCTGCTCCCTTATGAGATCACAATAGGCCCTTTTAATCTTATTCTCATGCCAGCGTTTTTTAAAATATAACCGTTTCCCTTCCTGTAATACATATCGCATACCATTTTCCCGGTCATACATAACTTCAATCTTATCAGGAGAATAATTGGTATGAAACCAGTATGGAAAAATCCTGACCTCATTATTCTCAAGGTATAGAAGTACCTCCCTTTGCTCATCATTAACTTCAGTTTCAGGTAAAGAAGCAAAATATTTCAGTATCTTCTTACGAAGTGTTTTCTTCAGGATAACTGTCCTCAGTGGCTTTGGAACCAGGATACGATATATAGGGAAGAGAAACTTATTCATTATTTATTTTATTACACCTAATTCCTTGCCGATCTTTTCAAAAGCATTGATAGCTTTATCCAAATGTTCTTTTTCATGGCCAGCAGAAAGTTGAACCCTTATTCTGGCCTGACCCTTGGGAACCACAGGGAAATAGAATCCAACAACATAAACGCCTTCTTTAAGAAGTCTTGCGGCAAAGTCCTGAGACAATCTGGCATCATAAAGCATAACTGCACAAATTGCTGATTTCGTCGGTTTTATATCGAAACCCTTTTTTTTCATGCATGTAATGAAGTAATCAGCATTATAGTGCAGCTTATCCTGAAGCAGATTTGTTTCAGTCATCATCTCGATCATCCGGATACCTGCCGCAGCAACCATAGGTGGGATGGAGTTTGAAAAGAGGTATGGCCGTGATCTTTGTCTCAGGATCTCAATTATCTCTTTTTTACCGGTAGTAAAACCACCAATTGCCCCTCCAAAGGCTTTACCCAATGTCCCGGTAATAATTTCAATTTTCCCGGTTATATTAAAAAGTTCAGTGACTCCTCTTCCTGTCATTCCGACTACTCCTGCCGAGTGTGATTCATCGACCATTACTAGGGCATTGTATTTATTTGCCAGTTCTGCAATTTTGTCAAGAGGTGCCACATTTCCATCCATTGAGAAAACTCCATCGGTAACTATAAGTCTGAATCGCTGATTTTTAGCAAGTTGAAGTTGTTTCTCGAGATCAGCCATGTCAGCGTTTTCATATCTGTAGCGCTGAGCTTTGCAAAGACGGACACCGTCGATGATCGAAGCATGGTTAAGGGAATCGGATATAATTGCATCCTCTTCAGTCAGAAGGGGTTCAAAAACTCCTCCGTTTGCATCAAAACAGGCCGCATAAAGAATAGTATCTTCAGTGCCGAAAAACTCTGCTATCTTTTTCTCAAGTTCCTTATGGAGATCGGTAGTGCCACAGATAAATCTTACCGACGACATTCCATAACCATGATCATCTAGAGACGCCTTTGCTGCTTCAATAAGTGATGAATTATTTGACAGGCCCAGGTAATTGTTGGCACAGAAGTTCAGTACTTTCTGTCCGGTATTCAGCACGATTTCAGCACCCTGGGGAGATACAATAATACGCTCGTTCTTGTATAATCCGGCTTCTTTAATCTCATTAAGAAGCGAATCCAGATGACTCTTATAATTTGTGTACATAGTGATTCTTTATAAAGTCTATTGATAATAATAACTGGTCAGATGCTTTTCCTTTGTGTTTCCTGGCGTCTTAGTGTCTTGATGGCAATTTTTTTTTTCGCCACAAAGGCACAAAGACACACCAGGGATTATTGAATCAATCCCAGTTTAAGATAACTTTTCCACAATTTCCTTTTTCCATTTCATCGAATCCCTTCTGAAAATCATCTATCGGGAACCGGTGGGTTATAACGGGATTTAAATCTATTCCTCCGATTATCATCTGTTCCATTTTATACCATGTTTCCCACATCTCACGGCCGTAGATACCCTTTAAAGTTATGGCTTTGAATATGATATCGCTCCAGGGAACCTCAAAGTTTGAGGGCAATATTCCAAGTAATGAGATACTTGAGCCATTATACATATTATTGAGCATATCCACGAATGCTTTCGGAGATCCGGACATTTCAAGCCCGATGTCAAAACCTCTCATTCCCAGCTTTTTAACAGCATCCGAAATTTTCTCTCCCTTGGATGGATTGACAGTAAGAGTTGCTCCCATTTTTTTGGCAATCTCGAGCCGGGAATCGCTAAGATCGCTTGCGACAATGAACCTTGCACCGGCAAATTTTGCTATTGCAATCGCCATACTGCCAATAAGACCCGATCCGGTAATAAGAACATCTTCCCCAATCAATGGAAATGATAATGCGGTATGAGTTGCATTTCCGAATGGATCCATAATTGCCGCCCACTCGTCAGGAATTCTGGGATCGAGCGGTATGACGTTTACTGCAGGAACTTTCACAAATTCTGCAAATGATCCATCGATATTAACCCCGATTCCAACAGTGTTTTCACATACATGCTCTTTTCCGCGACGACAGTTGCGACAATGACCGCAAGCCAGATGGCCCTCTCCGGTAACTCTCTCACCTATTTTCAAATTGGTCACTCCGGCGCCCATCTTTTCGATATGACCCATATACTCATGACCAATAACCATCGGTGTCCGTATAGTTTTTTGGGACCATTCATCCCATTCATAAATATGAAGGTCGGTACCACAAATGGCAGACTTTTTGACCTTTATAATTACATCATTCAACCCCGGTTCGGGAACCGGAACTTCCTGCATCCATAAACCTTTTTCAGGTTTGGCTTTAACAAGCGCTTTCATCTTCTTCATATTTACAAGATTATTCTATTTGCAAATCCATTGATTTTCTTTCTTTCCCCCGGCCCCAAGGGGAGTGAAGAAAATCAATTTTCTCCCCTTGGGGTTGGGGTAAATAAATTGATTTTCAAGCGCCTTTGGAGAGGAGGTCATTTAATAATTATCCTCTGAAAATTATTCAGCTGCTAAATTACTACAAATCCATCATTCAAAACCTGATTTTCGTTATAGTATTATATGTATCAAGGTTTGCCTATATTTGCATTTGTATTAACTTTTTAATCATAATATGGAACAAATTCGGGTGCGTTTCGCCCCAAGCCCTACGGGCCCCTTGCATATAGGAGGTGTAAGAACTGCTCTTTACAACTATCTTTTTGCAAAAAAGAATGGCGGGACTTTTATCCTGAGAATAGAGGATACAGATCAGGCAAGATTTGTTGAAGGTGCCGAAGAATATATTATGGAATCACTCGAGTGGTGTGGAATAAAAGTTGATGAAGGAATAAGGGAGGGTGGAAATTATGGTCCATATCGCCAAAGCGACAAAAAAGAGATCTTCAGGCAATATGCTGATATGCTTATAAATAAAGGTGACGCCTATTATGCATTTGATACTCCTGAAGAACTTGAAGGTATGAGAAAGGATTTGGAAAAAGCCGGTAAAACCTTTATTTACAATGCTGAATTAAGAGATAAGCTGATTAACTCACTCTCCTTAAAGGAAAATGAATGGAAGGAAAAGCTTGAAAAGGGAGAGCCATATGTAATCCGTTACAAGATGCCCCGGAATGAGGATATTCATTTTGATGACATTATACGTGGACATATAGTTGTAAATACCGGAACGCTTGATGATAAGGTATTATTCAAATCAGACAGAATGCCCACGTATCATCTTGCACATATAGTTGATGATCATCTGATGAAGATCAGTCATGTAATACGCGGGGAAGAGTGGCTGCCTTCATTGCCACTTCATATTATGTTGTACCGGTCATTCGGTTGGGACCCTCCTCTATTTGCCCACCTGCCATTACTTCTGAAACCCGATGGAAAAGGTAAGTTGAGCAAACGCGACGGAGATAAAATGGGATTCCCGGTTTTTCCTCTTTTCTGGCCATATGGTGAAACTGCAAAAGGCTATCGTGAGGATGGATATTATCCCGAAGCATTCATAAATATGCTTGTATTGCTGGGCTGGAACCCGGGAACTGAACAGGAAATATTTTCCATGGACGAACTGATTAACGCTTTTTCAATTGACAGAGTTGGCAAGTCAGGTTCCAGGTTTGACCCTGAAAAAGCAAAATGGTTTAATCACCAATACCTTCAAAACAAGACTAATACTCAAATTGCCATTGAGTTCAGGGATTATCTGAGGTCCCATGGTTATCAAGATGATATAATCAGACTTGAAGCACTTGTAGGATTGGTAAAAGAGAGGGTTAGCTTTGTGAAAGATCTCTGGGAACAGACCGATTTCTTTTTTAGGGCCCCGGATTCTTATGATCAGGAAGTTGTTAAGAAAAGATGGAAAGAGGATTCTGCCAAACTTCTTATAGAATTAAGATCCCAGCTTGAGAATATGGTTGATTTTTCCGCTGCTTCTACAGAACCGGTTATTAAGGCATGGATTGAGAAGAATGGTTATAACACCGGAGCCATAATGAACGCCTTCAGGCTGGTAATTGTGGGTACCTTAAGGGGCCCTCATATATATGATATTATCAGCTGGATAGGGAAGGATGAAACCATTAAACGGATTGACAAAGGGGTTACTCTGTTATCTAAATAAAGCGATGCATCTGCCGCAACCCGGAGATTATATTGATATTCATGTTCATGGCGGTACGCCTGCTGCTGGTATCTTTATCCTCGAAAGTCTGATGGCCCATGAAGAAAAATTACCGCATGATGCATCAGGAGTTTCTTACACCTATGGTATTCATCCATGGTTCCTTAATGAAGCTAATCATAATCAACTTATAATTTCTGTTGAAAATTCAGTCAATCAGCCTGGTATAATAGCTATAGGTGAAGCTGGTTTTGACAGGATAAGAGGACCTTCGATTGAACTTCAACGGTTAGCATTTGAAGAACAGATAATCATATCGGAAGAAACAAGGAAACCAGTTGTCATTCATTGTGTAAGGGCCTGGGATGAACTTTTGTCGGTTCAAAAGAGACGAAAACCTAAGATGCCATGGCTTGTTCATGGATTCAGGGGAAACGTGGAATTGGCCTCTCAACTGCTATCAAAAGGAATGTATCTTTCTTTCTGGTTTGATTTTATTCTCAGACCTGAATCACGGGATCTTTTAAGACACTTGCCGGTTAACAGGATATTTCTGGAAACAGATGGAGCAGAAGCCAATATCAGAACAATTTATGATAAAGTTGCAGCCGATCTTAATCTGTCAGTAGCTGATCTGAAATCAGTAATTCTGAAAAATTTCAATGCGTTTTTTGGTCTCCCGGCCCCCTTTATTTAGTGGGATAGGGGGGCAAAAGGTATGCACAGATTAATATAACATGCTTAATAAAATGACTGATTGGCTGAGACGGACAGAATTGATTCTTGATGAAGAGAAATTGCAGAAACTTAAAAACTCAAATGTTCTCGTTGTAGGTTTGGGAGGAGTCGGAGCGTTTGCTGCCGAGATGATCTGCAGATCGGGAGTAGGATCAATGACAATAGTTGACGGTGATCATATTCATCCTACCAACAGGAACAGACAGTTGCCAGCACTTAAGAGTACTGAGGGGCGGGCCAAAGCAGAGGTAATGGGGCAAAGAATAATGGACATAAACCCAGACATTAAACTCACTGTTATTCAGGAATATATAAAGGATGAAAAAATGACGGAGGTGCTGGGTAAAGATTATGATTACGTTATAGATGCTATCGACACGTTATCTCCTAAAATATTTCTTATTTATCACACTCTTCAAAAAAAGATTCCTATTGTCAGCTCCATGGGCGCAGGGGGAAAATTTGACCCCACGAAAGTATGTATTTCCGACATTTCAGAAACAACTGATTGTTCACTCGCACGGATTTTGAGAAAAAGGCTGCACCGGCTGGGAATCAGGGAAGGTTTTACGGCAGTCTATTCTCCTGAAGTGATAGATAAAGCTAAGATAATCGCTACAAATGGGGAACAGAATAAAGCTTCAATCGTAGGTACTATTTCCTATATGCCTGCTTCTTTCGGAATAGCCTGTGCCTCAGTTGTGATTCGTGATCTGGCTGGCATTGGCAGATAGAAGACAAAAGAGTAATTAGTTGATTTATTCATATTTTACAGCATATCCCATATACATAATTTGAGTACTGTTGCTTTCAACCATAAGAAACTTCTTTCCAAATTCTTCATAAGTCAATTCACCGATTGCCCTTTTATGTAGATAATAAAGCATTTTCGGGTATGATATACTTGGTTTTAAGCCACGGTGTTCCTTCCATACCAGTTTATTTTCTTTTAATAAAGATCTCATTTCATCAGGCTTGATAAACATTTCCCAAACATGAAGATCAGGGGGCATGATGGCCCAACGTTTCCATTCCTGCAATATTTTGATAGCGCTTAATTTGCTGAAAGTTGTGCGATTAAAGGTGTCATAAATTAATACCCCCCCGTTTTTCAAGACACGTGAAATCTCGGAGATTACTTTCGGTAAATCATTAACATGTTCCAATACATCACAACAAAGAACTACATCGAAAGAGTTGGCAGGAAAGGGCAGATTCTCACCGGTCCCTTTCTCATATTTAATTTTCAGGTTGTTCTCTTTTGAGTGTTCAACAGCTGTGTTCAATGATGGATCAGAAGGATCAATTCCTGTAGTTATAAATCCCATTTTAGCAATCTCTTCAGTTAATATTCCGCCACCGCAACCCACTTCCAGAACCCTTGTTTTTGCCTGATCAGCTTTAATAATTTGTTCAATTATTTTTTTTGCATATCCAACCCTGAATGGATTAAACAATGTTCTGATCAGATTGAGTGAGAAATCAGGCTGCCACCATCTGGCTCCTTCCAGGTTGTAAATGTTGTTATCTATGCGGCTGTATATCTCTTCAGGAATTTTCTGCATCTGTTAAGATTTGAGTTTCTATTTATTTGTGTTTAAAAGAGAAAAACCATTTGATATACGGTTTTTCTCATTATTTGATTTCATTTTTAGTGCCAGCATACTTCTTCTTATCAAAGCAATTCCCAGTACCTGTTCAATCCTTTTTAAAAGTATCAGTAACCGCCAGACAGGCTGACGGGAACGGAATAGCCTTAACAAATAATTGCCTGTTATAAGAAGCCATCCGGGAATTATATTTTCTTTTTCATAAAAATAAAAGTTAGGAAACCGGAAGGAGAATTCTCTCGCGATTGTGTGAATTTCTTCCAGGCTTATTTCCAATGGCTGAATTTTTACCGGTTGCAAAAAATTGTCACTTGTGCAATGTATATTATATTTCATGATCTCATCAGCAATAGGGGCCCCGTTGTATACCCGGATACCTGTTGAGACAAAAACCAGATCCCATTTTGAAGCAATCTTGCCGATTGTATTCAGGGTCTCAAGTACTGTTGCCCTTGTTTCCGACAGGGAACCCAGCATGATGAACCAGGTTACCGGGATTTTTTTCTTTTTTACAAGATCTGCAGTTTTTATAACATCCGAACGTTTAAAATCTTTGGCCAGACTTTCCAGTATTTCATCACAAACTGACTCGGCACCAATATCAACCTCATTAAAACCGGCACTTTTCATAAGATCAAGAAGTTCTTCATCAACGGCCGAAGGAGAAAGCCCCATAGTATGCAGCCTTAGATCAAGGTTTTTGCTTATAACTTCCTTCAATACTTCTTTTGCATGGGGAAGGGGAATATTAAAAACACTGTCGGTAAATTCAAGGTGATGGATGCCTGTTTCATTAACAAGGATTTCAATTTCATCGGCTATTCGCCGGGGACTTCTTAAGCGGTATTGTTTCCCCTCAATTTTATTGTAAGTGCAGTAAGAACACCTGAAGGCACAGCCACGCTTGGTCTGGACATGCAATGGAGATCCAAAACTTCGATATACGTCAAGATTAATAAATCGAAGTGGTTTAGGGAAAGGCAGTGAATCTAAGTCCTGCACACGGTAGGGTTCAGAGTCCTGAATTAATGTTTTTCCTCTTCGAATGATCAGGCCTTTTAGTCCTTCCAGGGATTGCTTATTTTCAAACCGTTTTACAAATTCCGGCATTACAGCTTCACCGTCACCACGAATTGCATATTCCAGGTCAAAATAATCCAGCATCTCTATGCCGCTGATGCTAACAGAAGGACCTCCTATCACTATAGGACCCCGGAATTCTTTTTTACAAAAATCAATGACATCATTTTTGACATCTTCCAACAAAAAGTGGACGTTATATCCTCCCGTATCATCAATGTTTCTTATACTGATACCGATTACATCAGGGACAAAATTCCGTATGGAATTCTGAATATCATGTTCACAATCTGAAGAAAAGCATAAATCGAGAAAACTAACCTGGTGATTTCCATTTGTTTCCAGGGAAGTTGCTATGTAACAAAGCCCGAATGGAATGACAGGCCATGGGTGCCTGAATCTGTTGGAATTAATAAGCAATACCTTTGCCATAATTAATTAAATATTAAACATACACCTAAATAAAGTTAGTTTTTCTCTTTTTCTTCTGAAAAAATTCTTTCACCCCAACTGACGTCAATGGCATATTCCATACATCGTCTATATATTTCATATGTAAATTCCGGGGGCTGTAAATTGCCGGTTGCCAGGTCTGCATTTAATCTTTCAAATAACCTATCATCCGCTAAATAGGGTCGGTAAGGTTCTACAAAGCGATCAAACAATTCTTCGGCTGGATTGCGCGAAATACTGTCTTTTGAACTGCTGTAAATGATCTCTACCCCTT
>PLLX01000255.1 GCA_003141415.1 Bacteroidales bacterium | reverse complement strand
CGAATATACTCATTTATTTCATATGTGACCCCTGTAATAACTCCGGCCATGATTGCATCATTTGTGTTTCGCCCCGGGAATGTGAAATTCCGGGTTGGTGAGACCAACGGCAACCTGTCGGTATATTTGTTTAAAGCTTTGAATCTCATTGTCAATCCTGGTGAAATGTTACCTCCTTTGTAAATATTGGCTGAAAGAAAATCAAATGTTAAGGCAGTGCCGGCATCAATAACGAGGACTTCTGCATCTGGAAACAGATTGAATGCTCCGGCTATAGCTGCTATCCGATCGGATCCTAGTGTCTCCGGGGTGTCATATTCAATTTTGAATGGAAGCAGGGATTTATGTGAAAGAACATGAACAAACGGGATATTTGAAAAGAATAGCTCATATATGAAAGGAGGTATCTTCTTGACGGAGGAAAGAATAGCCTTTCCTATTTTATATCCGGTCAGGTTCTTTTCAAGTTCCTCACATGTCAATTCATTTGTCCGTGAAACTGAAAGCTTATTCTGGCCACTATAAACTGCCAGTTTTGTACTGGTATTTCCTATGTCAACTATAAGATTCATAGTGCAAAAGTAGTAAAAAGCACCTTAAATGCCTAACATTTTACCCCCCAACCCCCCCAAGGGGGGCTAAGAAAAGAGACCAATTTAAAAGTCCCCCCCTGGGGGGATTTAGGGGGTAAAAAGCTAGTGGGATGTAGGGCCTGCCATGTGTGAGGCCAATATTTCATTCAGTACTATTATTGCACTTTGAACAGATCTTATCTCATTGATAGTAAGGCTCAGCTTTGAGGCTTTTTGTTTCATGTTCATCTGTTTTTGTTTCCTGTTTACATAATTCATTATTGAAACAAAGAGAGGACTCAGGTAAAATTGCGAATTGGGGTCAGAAACAAAATAGGCAATGAGCAGATTGTTTTTCAATAGTATTTTTTCGATTCCGATTTTTACAGCAATCCACTTAATTCTGACAATATCGAGAAGCGCCTGTGCCGACTGAGGTATATTGCCAAATCTGTCAATAAGTCTCTTTTCGAATGAACATAATGCCTCTTCTGAATTAATCTCATTCAGCTCTTTATATAACCTTATTCTTTCTGAAATATTTGAGATATATTCATCGGGAAACATAATTTCTAAATCGGTATCAATTTGAAAATCAGATATATATTGTTTTTCCTTACCTGGTTTTTTGTTTACCGTCACCTTTTCTTCAGATGCTGAAGATTCTTTGAATTCGGAATCTCTTAATTCGATCATGGCTTCATTTAAAATTCGCTGATATGTTTCAAATCCCACATCGGCTATAAATCCACTCTGTTCACCTCCGAGGAGGTTCCCTGATCCCCTGATATCAAGATCCTGCATGGCAATATTAAATCCGCTGCCAAGTTCCGAAAATTCTTCAATTGCTTTGAGCCTTCTCCTGGCTTCATGATTGAGCGTGCTCAGCGGAGGGGCCAACAGGTAACAAAAAGCTTTCTTGTTTGAACGTCCGACTCTGCCTCTGAGTTGATGCAGTTCCGATAGTCCAAAATGATGTGCATCATTAATGAAGATTGTATTGGCATTGGGAATGTCGAGTCCCGATTCTATAATTGTAGTAGCAAGCAGTACATCATAATCACCCTGGATGAAATCGTACATCACATTTTCGATTTGGGGACCATCCATCTGGCCATGTACAATTGCAGTTTTTACGTTTGGACAAATACGATTGATCTGTGCCTGTATCAGCTTTATATTTTCTACCCTGTTATGAATAAAAAATACCTGGCCGTTTCTTGAAACCTCATATTCAATACCCTCTTTTATTATCTCTTCATTAAAGCCATGCAATTCGGTAACAATGGGCATCCTGTTTGGAGGAGGTGTGTTTATAATCGAAAGGTCACGTGCCCCCATAAGTGAGAACTGCAAAGTACGTGGAATGGGTGTTGCGGTAAGAGTAAGAGTATCAACGTTTGCTTTAATCTTTTTAAGTTTCTCTTTTACAGAGACGCCAAATCTCTGCTCTTCATCAATTACCAGAAGGCCGAGATCTTTAAATTTTACATCCTGCCCGACTAGCTTATGGGTACCAATTATTATATCAATTTTCCCTTCAGATAACCTGGAAAGGATTTTTTTCTGATCGGCAGCTTTTTTATGACGGCTGATATATTCAACATTACAGGGAAATCCCTTCAGTCGTGATGAAAATGTCTTGTAATGCTGGAGAGCAAGTATAGTTGTTGGCACAAGCACAGCAGTTTGCTTACTGTCGGTAACCGATTTGAATGCGGCTCTGATTGCTATTTCAGTTTTACCGAAACCCACATCACCACAAACCAGACGGTCCATAGGGTGAGCAGCCTCCATATCTTCTTTAACTGCTATTGAGGCTGTTAACTGATCTGGTGTATCTTCGTAAATAAATGAGGCTTCAAGCTCGCGTTGAAGGTAGGAATCTGGTGAGAAAGAGTATCCCGGAGAGGCCATTCGCTTCGCATAAAGGAGTATCAGGTCTTTCGCAATATCCTTAACTCTTGTTTTAGTAGTCTGCTTCAGTTTCTGCCATGCGCCTGATCCAAGCTTGTAAATTTTTGGCTCGGAATTATCTTTCCCTTTATATTTTGATATCCGGTAAAGGGAGTGGATTCCTACATAAAGGATATCATTATCCCTGTAAACCAGCTTTATAGCTTCCTGTATTTTACCGTTAACCTCAATCTTTTCGAGTCCGCCAAATTTACCGATCCCATGATCGATATGAACAACATAATCTCCCGGATTAAGCCCTGTAAGCTCTTTTACAGAAATACTCTCTTTCTTTGTAAAATATCCTCTTATCCTGAATTTATGATACCTGTCAAATATCTGGTGATCGGTAAATACTGAAATTTTCAGGTCATGATCTGTAAATCCACTGTGTAGATTAAGCAATAGAGAAATGAAATGAGCTTCAGGATTAATTTCTGCAAAGATATCCCGTAACCTCTCGATCTGTGATTCGCTTTCCGAGATGATATAAGTCGAATAACCATCAGCATTGTTAGATAAAAGCTTTCCGGTGAGCAATTCAAAATTCTTATTAAAAACAGGTTGTGGTTCAGTATGGAATTCAAATCTGACATCAGGTTCAAAAAAGCTGTGTTTGCCAAACTCAAGCATCCTGAATTGTTTACAATTATCAAGGAAACGATTCCCTGTCATAACAATCTCTTTCTTATCGGATATTTGTCCCGATTCTTCTCTTTGAGTGGTCTGGAAGAAGATATTGTTGATCTTTTCCTTAATATAATCTGCATCCTCGATCCATATCAGGGAAGAAGGGGGTAAGAAGTCAGTGAACGAATCATTGATTTCTTCTATTGAAATATCCTGAATGTTGGGTATAATGGAAATCTGCTTGTGAATACTAACAGATAGCTGATCATCAGTGTCAAAAGATCTGATTGTTTCGACTTCTTCGCCAAAAAAGTCAATCCGGTACGGCAGATCGGCCGAGTATGAAAATACGTCAGCAATACTTCCTCTTATTGAATATTGCCCTGGTTCATAAACAAAATCGGTCCTTGTGAAATTGTATTCATGAAGCATCTCTTCAAGAAACTCCAGAGATATTTTGTCTCCTTTGTTTATAGTGAATGTATTTTTTTTCAGATTTTTTCTGCTGACAACCTTTTCCATAACCGATTCGGGGTAGGTAACGATGACCGCCTTCCTTTTTCCTGATGCCAGATGATTCAGAACTTCAGTACGAAGAACAATATTTGCAGGTTCGGTCTGCTCATACTGGACTGATCTTTTATATGTAGACGGAAAGAAGAAGACGGATTCTTCACCAAGGATAGAAATCAGATCATTATAAAAATAGGCAGCATCTTCTTTTTCAGGGATAATTACTACATGAGTTGTCTGAGTTTTATGAAAAACCAACGATAGAACCATAGCTCTTGAGGAACCTGCAAGACCTTCTATACGAATCTTCCCCGACTTGTCTGCATTAATTGTGTCAATCAACCCCGGAAGAACCGGATGATTATTAAAGTGATCAATTATTTGGTTTTCTTTCATTAAGATAATAAAGGCAGCAAAATTAATAATGTACAATGTTTCGCAAAGATAATGATGATCCGCGGACAATTAGAAAATAATAAGCAAGGAATCACCTGTTGTAAAAGTCAAGAAACTCTTCGACCTTTTTTACCATGCCTTTTGATCCGACGTAAAAAGGAGACCGCTGATGCAAAGATGAGGGAGTTATTTCAAGTAAACTTCGTTTACCATCGGAGGCCATCCCTCCCGCCTGAGAGGCAATGAAAGCTATTGGATTACATTCATATACCAACCTTAATTTCCCCTGTGGTGCAGTTTTGTTTTCGGGATAAAGAAAGATTCCGCCTTTAAGAAGGTTTCTGTGGAAATCTGATACAAGGGAACCAATGTATCGTGATGTGTAGGGCCTGCCGGAATCTTTATCTATTTCCTGGCAATATTTAATATATTTTTTTATTCCTTCAGGGAAATGGACATAATTACCTTCATTTACAGAGTATATTGATCCATTTTCAGGTGTCCTTATGTCGGGATGGGAGAGGCAAAACTCTCCTATAGACGGATCAAGGGTAAAACCATTTACCCCGTTTCCGGTTGAATATACAAGCATTGTTGAGGATCCATAGATAATGTATCCTGCCGCAACCTGTTTTGATCCGTTTTGGAGAAAGTCCTCATTCCTTACTTTTTCTCCACGTTGCGTTATTCTCCTGTAAATTGAAAAGATTGTTCCGACCGACACATTAAAATCAATATTCGACGAACCGTCAAGCGGATCTATGCAAACAATATATTTTCCTTTTGATGCAAATGTATCTGAAAATGAGATTTCATTCTCATTCTCTTCGGTCGCAACTCCGCAGCATTCTCCACTTGCCAGGAGAGAACCAATAAAGACTTCATCGGCATAAACATCGAGTTTCTGCTGATTTTCCCCATGGACATTGACCTCTCCCGCGCTTCCAATAATATCTACCAGGCCTGCTTTATTAATCTTTTTATTTACCATCTTGGCAGCAGTCCCGATATGGTGCAACAAGCTTGAGAGCTCACCTTTTGCATAAGTGAAATCCTTTTGCTTCAAAATGATAAAATCATTGAGAGTTGTAATTTTATAATTTTCCATTTATTGAAGTTCAATGATTTAACCACAAAATTAACAATTTGTTCAGATTTCTCGGTGGTCAACTAAGTGATCTCACTTTGGTTATTAAAGTAAAAAAGAAGAAGAATGTACATCTTTATGTGATTTAAAAGTCCCCCAGGGGGAGAACCAAACAAAGGCTTAATCGGGAGTATAAAGATGAATTCTTCAGGTCTTCTTTGCGAACTTTGCAGTTAATGGATTTCTTTTCTTTAATTAAAGAATATGATTCCGGAAATTGTGTTTTGAATCGGATATTCTAATTTTAGCATAAATTATTAAATCATGAAGGTCTATAAGTTCGGAGGAGCATCAGTAAAAGATGCTTCCGGGATAAAAAATCTCACTAAGATTATCGCTGCAGAGTCTGATAATCTGATAATTGTCGTTTCTGCTTTTGGAAAAACAACTAATGCTCTCGAAAAAGTGCTTAAAGCCTGGCTGAATGGAGAGGCCAAATATAATGACCTTCTGGATGAAGTGTATCTCGGACACTTATCAATAGTAATGGATCTTTTCGGGCAAGGCTCAGAAGTCAAAGAAAAGATTGATGGTTCATTTGCTCTCCTTCGGGATTATTTATTGACATCAATAAAAGGGAAATACGATTTTGAATACGATCAGGTTGTGTCGTATGGGGAAATCTGGTCAACAATAATAGTATCTGAATATCTGAGAACTTACTTTCACGATGTAGATTGGTGTGATATAAGGGAAAACCTACTAACTGATGACAGGTACAGGGATGCAAATGTATTATGGAGTGAAAGTACCAAAAGAGTGCTGAGTATCTTTGACTTCAAAAAGAAGCGGATTTATGTCACACAGGGTTTTATTGGGGGAACAGTTGCCGGTCAAACTACAACCCTTGGCAGGGAAGGATCAGATTATACTGCAGCAATACTCGCAAATATGCTTGATGCCGAGTGTGTTGTAGTATGGAAAGATGTTTCAGGAATTCTAAATGCAGATCCTAAGTGGTTTCCGGATGCACAAAAGCTTGATGAAATATCTTATAAGGAGGCTGTTGAAATGAGTTTCTCGGGAGCAAAAGTTATTCACCCAAAGACCATCAAACCACTACATAACAAGAATATACCACTATATGTACGATCATTTCTTAGCCCTGAAGAGAAAGGGACCGTTATCAAAGCTGACGCAACACTTAGGGAGATTGTGCCGGTCTTTATAAAGAAAGTGGATCAGATTCTCATTTCAATTCTTCCCAAGGACTTCTCTTTTGTGATGGGTGATAATCTGAGCATGATATTCCATTCATTTATTACACATGGGATAAAAGTAAACCTGGTAGAGGCAAGCGCAGTGAGCATAGATGTCTGTGTAGATGATGAAAGGGAGAAGGTTGAAGTTCTTATTAATGATCTGAAAACAGAATTTTCAGCAGTTTATAATGAGAAGATGGAAATGCTTACAATAAGGCACTACACGCCTGAAGCGCTGATATTGATCACTGAGGGTCGGGAGATTCTGATCGAACAACGAACCCGGAGCACTGTCAGATTTGTGGTAAGAAAGGTATAGAGTTTAGCAAATATGAAGAATCCATCTATTGTGCTATGATATGGTTTTGAAGATTGCTTCGTCGCTTTGCTCCTCGCAATGACCGTGGAATTACCTTACATATGTTCTATTCCCATCCATAATTAGACTTACCTGAGAGCCTGACGAAGGAAGGCGTGGCAATCTCAAACTCCCAATCAAAGCATTATCGATCAAACATCAGTCTTTGTCCCCTGTAATCGTTATTAATGACACCATTGTCATAAACAATTGTACCATTCACAATCGTCTGAACCACTTTTGATTTAAAGGTAACACCCTCAAAAGGAGACCATCCACACTTATAGAGAATATTTTCCTTTGAAACACTCCAGTGTCTGGCCGGATCGACAAGACACAAATCCGCCTGATATCCTTCCCTGATAAATCCTCTGTTCCTGATGTTAAACAGAATAGCAGGATTATGGCACATCTTCTCGACGATCTTTTCGAGACTGAAAATTTTTCTGTGCCAGAGTTCGAGCATAACAACCAAGGTATGTTGGATAAGCGGACCTCCAGAAGGTACGTTGAAATAGCTGTTTCTTTTTTCGGCTAAAGTATGGGGTGCATGATCGGTAGCAATTATATCTATAAGGTTATTGTTAACACCATTGATCAGAGCATCCCTGTCGAAACGGGTTTTTATTGCCGGGTTCCATTTTATGAGAGTTCCAAGCTCATCATATGATGAATCATCAAACCAAAGATGGTGAACACAAACCTCTCCGGTGATTCTTTTGTATCTTAATGGTAAATCGTTACTGAAAAGTTTAAGCTCATCAGCGGTTGAAAGATGAAGTATATGAAGTTGTGTATTGAACTCTCTGGCAAGACTAACAGCATGGGATGAGGATCGGAAGCAGGCTTCCCGGCTGCGTATCAGGGGATGCATTTTCACCGGAACATTTTCACCGTATTTTTCCCTGTAGATCTCACTGTTCTTCCTGATTATGGGTTCGTCTTCACAATGTGCAGTAATGGGGAGCGAGGTCTTTGCAAAAAGCTCTCTTAAAGCATTCTCATTATCAACAAGCATATTTCCGGTTGAAGACCCCATGAATAATTTTATTCCACATACGGCTGATTGATCAACATTTAATACTTCATCGAGGTTTGTGTTTGTGGCTCCCAGATAAAAAGAGTAGTTGGTGAATGAGTTTTCAGAACCAATCCGGTATTTTTCATTTAGGATATCGATAGTTATCGTTTGGGGGTTGGTGTTGGGCATATCCATAAATGAGGTAACTCCACCGGCAACTGCAGCCCTGGATTCACTATAAATATCACCTTTATGCGTTAGTCCGGGTTCTCTGAAATGAACCTGATCGTCAATTACACCGGGGAGCAGCAACAAACCTGTTGCATCGATTATTTTTGTCCCTGTTGGAATATTATTCTGATCGGGTGATCCTATTGTTTTGATGAGTTCATCAATAATAAGAAGGCTGCTACGGAATGTTCTGCCTTCATTTATTATTGTGGCATTTTTTATTAATATGCTGCTCATAGTAAGGTACAAATTCAATTTTCAGACTATCAGTAAACCCCCTTTTTATTCTCCCCCATGTGGGGGGAAGAAATCCACTAAAACTTCATAGTATTTTCGCCCCCCTGGGGGAGATCCCGCTTTAGCGGGAGAGGGGTTTCACAATACCTCCCTATATATATAAAGGTATAATCATCTTCAGAGGTTTTTCACAAATATACTTCTGATTTTCATTCTTAAGACTCCCCATAATGCCTCATTAAAGATTCCACCAGTCATTTTTGAAGCTCCCAGTTTTCTGTCGGTGAAGATTATTGGAACTTCAACGATTTTATATCCCAGCTTCCATGTTTTGAATTTCATCTCAATCTGAAAACCGTATCCGACTGATTTGACCTTGTCGAGTCTGATATTATCGAGCACTTCCTTTTTATAACATTTGAATCCGGCAGTAGTATCCATAACTTTCATCCCGGTAATTGTCCTCACGTAAATTGAGGCAATATACGACATTAGAACCCTGGAGAGGGGCCAGTTAACAACATTTACTCCACTGATATATCTTGAGCCGATGGCAAGGTCAGCGCCATCCTCAGAACATGCTTTGTATAGTTTCAGCAGATCTCGAGGGTCGTGCGAAAAGTCTGCATCCATCTCATAAACATAACTATAACCTTTTTCGAGAGCCCATTTAAACCCTGCTAAATATGCGGTACCTAATCCTTGTTTACCAGGTCTCTCAACCAGATAGAGATTATGGAATGATTTCTGGAGATCCTTTACGATATCTGCAGTACCATCAGGAGAATTATCATCAATGATAAGAATATCGAAAGCAATTGTCAGGGATGAAATTGATTTAACAATTGCTTCAATATTTTCCCTCTCTTTGTATGTAGGTATAATGACTATATTTGGAACTTTATCCATATTATTGCGAAAATAAGGAATTTCATTTAATAGGCATTATATCAATAGGATTATTTGAATTTATCTTAGCTTTATTACTAAAGAAAAGGAATAAAGAGTTATTTTGAGATATTACCAGTGGGAATATAATTAAAGGTAAGTACTGGGGTAAAATATTTTTATGAAAACGTCATTTTGGATTCTTATTTCGTTATTTCTAATAAGTTCTGACGCATTTTCGCAGGAAAAGAACTGGAGGCTCGATTTATTCAATTTTTTTGACAACACTGAATTTGGGCGATCCGCTGTTAAGATCCCACAAACAATGGCTGGTGTCCATGTTGCTCCTGAAGCCGGAGTAGTATGGGATACACTTAACAAGTTGAATATCGGTGTGAATCTTTTACATGAGTTCGGGAGTCCTAATGCAATAGATAAATTTTACCCTACTGCATATTATGAATCTGACCGTGGACCTCTGAGATTCTTAATGGGCGCATTTCCGCGTTCCCGTACAATTGAAAATTACCCGCGTCTCTTTTTTCAGGATTCTATCTCATATTATCGTCCAAACATAAATGGTATTTTCTCCGAATACAGGAAGGACGAGAGTTATTTCAATGTATGGCTTGATTGGACAGGTCGCCAGTCAAAAACAGTGAATGAAACATTTTTTATTGGGTTTAGCGGAAAGTATAAAACTGGTATTTTCTATTTGCAGCATTTTGGTACTATGTATCATTATGCTGGTAAAATGGATCCTGTCGTTGAGGAGCCCCTGCATGATAATCTTCTTTTCCTTACCTCAGCCGGGATAGATTTATCAGGAAATACCTGCTTCAGTAAGCTTGAAACAAATGCCGGGTGGGTTCTAAGATTAGAACGTTCGCGTGCCGACAATTCGGGCTGGATTGCATCAAACGGATTTCTTATGGAAACGAGGGTGGAATACAAATGGCTCGGACTGTTCAACACTTTCTACAAAGGTGACGATATGATGCATTATTACAGCGAACTTGGGAATAAGCTTTATTGGGGAGATCCGACATACAGGTCAGAAACTTCTGATCGTTCGGATATCTATATAAGATTTCTTCAGAGCCGGACTGTTGATCTGGAACTTACTTATTCTCTAACTTTTATGGAGGACCGTATGTACCATGAGCAAATGCTTAAGTTAATTGTCAATCTTAATTCCTTAAAAAATTAATTCATCGCAATACGCAGATAATAAGCTCAATAGGTTCAAATGTAATTATTTTGAAATAAATTTGAGTTTTTTTTATTTGTTTGCTTGCAGGGAAACAATCAATTTATATCTTTGCATCCCTTTAGGACAAGGCGTTGATCGAAGGCTAGGGGAGATAGTATTCCGGCTATGAGAAGAAAGGGAAGAGAGGAAAGAAAAGGGGTGGAAAAATATCTCAATTATTTTTTGGTTAGAAAGATCAGATGTATTAGATTTGTCGTCCCAAAAGCGAAATAGGATCTGTCTGTGGTGAGTCATAGGAGGTCAAATGTTCTTTGAAATTATGAAGTAAACAACCAGGCGAGAAATGGAAATCTCGTCAAATAATTAACTTGTTAGTATTTTGAATTGAGTTCACAGGAAAGGTTTTTGTAAAGAGATTTAAGAAGTAAATTTTTACAATGAAGAGTTTGATCCTGGCTCAGGATGAACGCTAGCGGGAGGCTTAACACATGCAAGTCGAGGGGCAGCACGAGGTAGCAATACTTTGGTGGCGACCGGCG
>PLLX01000171.1 GCA_003141415.1 Bacteroidales bacterium | reverse complement strand
ATTTCGTTATTGCAAACTTGGTGGATCGCTCTTTGATAAATATGGAACTGTAAGTCAAGGTGTAAAATTTAAAGAATTAGCATATCATGTTTTCTTTTCAGAAACGGGTATACCTTTAAAGGAAAGTTCACGATTAAACACCCCATTAATAGGAAAGTACAAAGGTATTGCATACTATTTGCTTTTTAATGGAATTCTGGGAGATAAATCTATTAATGGTGGGAATGTCTTAACAAGTAGCATTCTTTCCTCATTACCCCAGCACAAGGGGATCAAAATAATTTTCGGGGAAAGTAATCGAATTGGTTTAGCAAAATTGGGAAAAGAAAATATCGTCTTTAAACAAATACCATACGAAATTAAAACGAGCTAATTAATGCTTAAAAAATATCAGCAAACAACCCTTGATAAACTTTCACTTTTCCTGCAGCGTTGTGCTGCTGATAAAGTAGTTTCAAAATGTTATGCAGAATCAACACTTGAAAATTTCGGTAAAACAGGTGTCTATAACGAGGCCGGGTTTAAAGATATTCCCTATGTCTGTCTCAGATTACCAACCGGCGGAGGCAAAACAATCCTTGCTTCCCATTCCATTTCTATTGCATGTAAAGAATATTTATCAAGAGATTTCTCATTAGTTATTTGGCTCGTTCCGAGTAATGCCATTTTGGAACAAACTTATAATTGTTTGATTGATTCAAATCATTATTATAGATGAGCACTAAATGAATATTTTAATGATAATGTCGAAATATTAAAAGTTGAAGAGTCAAGAAATATCCATAAAGGTTCATTACTTACAAATACTACAATAATTATTTCAACATTCGCATCATGGCGTGTTGATAAGACGGAAGGTAGAAAAGTATATGAACAAAACGATAGCCTTTCATCAAACTTTGAAAATTTGAAACCCAAGCAAATTGAAAATCTCGAAAAAGTTGAAGGTTCTGATAAACCGGTCCATTCTTTAGCAAATCTTGTTTACCTAAATAATCCAGTCTTCATTATCGATGAAGCTCATAATGCAAGAACAGAATTAACTTTTGAAGTACTAAAAAGACTTAATCCGGCTTGTATTATTGAATTTATTGCCACTCCTAAAACAAAAGGTACAGACCGCAGTAATGTGCTTTATAGTGTTTCCGCTGCAGAATTAAAAGCTGAAGATATGATTAAAATGCCAATCGAATTACTAACTACTCTTGATTGGCAAACTGCAATATCGGATGCTGTTAAAAAACAGCAAGAATTGGAGATATTAACAAAAGCTGAAGAATCTTTAACCGGGGAGTATATTCGACCAATTGTACTTTTGCAAGCTCAGAATGACAGTCAAACACAAAGCACTATAAATGTTATTGAAGTTAAAAATTTTTTGCTTCATAATATGAAAATTCCAGAGGATCAAATTGCTGTTGCCACCGGAAGTGAAAAAGGGATAGAAAATAAGGATTTGTTATCAGTTGATGAATCTATTCGTTTCATAATAACAAAGCAGGCATTAAAAGAGGGTTGGGATTGTCCTTTTGCTTATATCTTTTGTCCTGTAGCTACTGTTAATTCGAGTAAAGATGGCGAACAATTACTTGGCAGAATACTTAGGATGCCTAAAGTACAAAAGAAAAATAAGGCGGAACTAAACCGAGCTTATGCGTTTGTATCCTCGGATAGTTTTTATAATACTGCACAAAATCTAGAGAAATCATTAATCGATGCGGGATTTACTTCAGTTGAAGCATCTGAACTCATTGAAGTTAGTCCGCAGCAATTAACATTCGGCCCCTTCTTTGGCAATATTAGTGTCGAATTATCATCTCCATTAGCTATTGACAAATTAAGTGCAAAATTACAAACTAAAATTGAATATCTGTCTGAAGAAAAGACTTTAGTTATAAAAGACAATATTGATGAAAATGAAAAAGAAGAATTAAAAAATATTTTATCTAAAGAAGAAGATAAAAAAGAAATAGAAAGAGTCTATCAGGATATTAAAGCCTTTAGTAAATCTTACATTTCACCTAATAAACAGCCCTCTCTGCCTATATTAGTGAGACAAAAAATTAGAGTAACATAGTAAGTTAAAAACAAGAGGGTAAAGGATAGTATATTATAATGATACAAGAAGGAAGAGAAGTCAGATCAGTAGATCAATCAGAAACGGAAGGAGCCCGTAGGGCGACTGTAGTTTCTGATATGAAACCTGATACGGAAGTGCCTGTTAATCGTAAACGCCATTATTATACAGAAAGATTTAAGAGAGAAGCAGTAGCCAAAGTATTTGAGCTTCGGCAGTCAGGTGGTGGAGAGATTGGGAGTTATTTGAGATCAGAAGGGTTATACGCTTCGATGGTAATAAAATGGGAAAAGCAGTTTAAGCAGGAAAACGGAATATCTATACATGAGAAAAATAGTAAAGAAGCCCTGGAGCAGAAGGTCAAGTCATTGGAAAAGGAATTACATCGAACAAAGAAGAAACTGGAAAAGAGTGTATTAATTATCGAGTTCCAAAAAAAAGTTTCAGAATTTTTGAATCTGAACGAGGAATAACTGAACAGAAAGATTCACTGGTAGAAATGATAAAAGAAAAATCAACAGAAAGCAATTTATTGAATATAAGCGATGTATGCGATGCAGTAGGAGTAGCAAGGTCTACGTTTTATCGTAGGACAGCGGATAAAACAAATGCTCCTGAACATAAGAAGAAAAGTTCACCTCGTAAACTCTCAGAGCAAGAGGAAGAAAGAGTGCTTGCAGTATTGAACAGTGAACGATTTTGTGATTTTGCTCCGGGAGA
>PLLX01000089.1 GCA_003141415.1 Bacteroidales bacterium | reverse complement strand
CTGAAAAAACCGGAACAGCAGCCTTAATGATGCCTTCTGGTTTTATTGCTCCATAAATTCCTCTGCCACCAATTGTATATATTGCAATGATATCCCCTTGACTTGGTGCATCCATGGGCATCGCTTCAGGATTAAATTCCAGGAAGATGCTTGCAAAACTTTTAGCATCTTTGATGATTTCAAAACTACTGACTTCGCTTGGTGGAATATTAGGAATCAGAGAATAATCATGAATATTGACTGTAATACCGTCAATCACTATCAGCGTAGGTTTTGAGCTTCTTACCTGAGCCCACAGATAACCAGCTTCATTATATCCTAAATATCTATGCATAATAATTTCCGGGTACTTGGCCTGAATGACACTATATAATCCAAATGACCATTTTTCTTCTTTTTTTTGTATTTCTTCACCACTAATTACCTGACTTGGTTTACCGATTTTTACCAACACTTTTTTTCTGCTTGGAGTCATTCTGTATGCTTCAACTTTAACTTCACCTAAAAGAATGCTACCTGATAATTTATAAGTCTCGTCGACCTTTTTCCGCTCTATATTTTTTTCGATAAGTTTATGTACAACACTATCAACTTTCCAGATTGAAATAATATGATTAAATGAAACAGCTGGTGATTCTTTTTTATCCAATAAAATGTTATAATTCTTTTTTTTACCGGCTGTATTAGCACTTTGAATTAATATATTAAGATTTTGTCCATATTCATCATTTATATTGAAATTAAATCTGCCTGAGTTGTCTGTCGTTTGTGTCTGAACATACTTGTGGTGACCAAATGTCATCAGAGTTAACTCTGCACTCTTCTTTTTCTGAAAAAATATTCCACCTACAGAACCAGATACAGTAAGATTTGTTTCCGGCTGAAAACGGATTTTATCTACAGATTTTGCATAGAGGTACTTTCGCCAACCCTGGGTAAGCATCAGGGCATCAAGGTCGTTAAAACAATTAATATTTTCGCTGAAATAAGATCCGGGGTTTTCTATTTCACCTTTCAGATCAGAACTAAGCAAAAAATATGATAATATATTCTGACGCGCACTCTGGATTTGTCCCATTTCCTCTTTGTTCAGCACAAGTAATGATAAATTGGCTTTTACTGGTTCCCCATTATTATTTGAAGTCTTAATATTAAGTCTTGTCAATTCTCGCTGAGTGTATATTTCCTTTTCAGGAGAAATAGTAATATTTATTCTGCTTTCCGGTTTTTCATTAAAAAAAAGCCTTTCTGCTACAGGTTGTCTCAGGTTATCCATCATTGTAAAAGCAATGATGCCTTCAGGCAGGCTGTCAGCACGCAAAGCAAACCGCAGTACACCGTCCTGCAATTTTCCTTTAATGTCGTAGTAAACTAGTCCCCGGCAGTAAGTCCTGATATAAATACTATCATTTTTTAAATAGTTTGAAGAAGCAGTAAAGATTATTTCATTCGCTTTCTTAACAACCGACAATATATTTCCTTGGGAAGCAACCTCTGGTAGCGGATAGATATATGCAATCTTTTCATCTGATTGTGAATTTAATCTGGCACTATAAGTGGTATTTTTATCCACACCAGTCAGGATAAAACTCCCCATGCCTGCCTGGTTACTTTTAAACACTGCGACGACTTCCCCGTTGCCGTTTATTATATCTCCTTCGATTTTTTTGCCTTTTCCGTTATAGTCTAAAGCCTTAAAGCCGATCCTACTAGGTAATCCGTTAACTAATTCTCCGCTTTCCGGGAAGAATTGCAGATCAGGACGATCCTCATTCAATGCTATAGTTTTTGTATATGTGAAAAGGTTTTTAGTCCGCATCTGCAATGTAACAAACTGACTTTTTTCCGGGATAGGATAATCGATCATGTATTTATCATCATCGTTTCTTCTGACAGAAAGGCTGTCTTTCTTATCGTCAATCGTGATGAAAAGTGTTAGATCTTTTTTGTGAAGGCTGTCTATAGCCAAAGGGTCAAAATATGCAATAAGCTGTCTTTCATTATTCTGTTTTTCCACAAGTTTAATGTTGCTTATAGGGTCTGATTTTACTTTTGCAGAAGGAGCGAAAACCTGAATGTATTCTTTAAAAAAGAAATCTGTGCCGAAATTTTTATTCCATTCGGTGTAAGCTCTGATCAGATATAGGCCCTCAGAATAACTTTGATTCAGATCAAAAAATCCGTCTCCGATACCATTCTCCAGTTTTATTAACTTCTTTTCAATCATTTTCTCATCAGGACCTATCAACTCCACATACAATACTCCACTTAATTTAGTGAGAATATGATCGCTGGCACTCGTAATAATTGATTTAAACCATATAGTCTTATCTGTTGTATAAACCTTTCCATCCAATTGTAAATAAATTTTTTCAGGCTCAAGCCCATAAGAATAGATACGATTGTCTTGTGACCTAGTAGGAGAGTTTAATATTATACACAACGATATTGTTGAAATAGAAAATCTAATAAACTGCCTGATATGAGTGTAGTTTTTTAAAGTGAAATTGGGATGCAACATTCTATTGAGATTTAAACAGTTTTAACTTTAAAGATTTGCATCAATGGTTAGTAAGAACTTGATTAATGGGACAAATAATGTGAAATAGTCGAAGAGGCATCTTTTAACTGATAGCTTACTCCGGAAATTCTGATCAGGGCTTCACCTTTCAGATCGGAATTATAAAAAGAAACCTTTGCAATTCCCGTTGAATCGGTCTGTATTTCAGGATTCCAATAAATAGTCGTTCGGTTGTCAGGTATTTTGCTGTTATTATTTTCATAATCAGGTTTATAAAACTCTTTAGCCTGGTAAATTCCCTGAAACGGGAAAATTATTGCTCCTTTGGGATTTCCCCTGTATGAATTTGAATAAGTCTTTAATGAAACGACAGGTAAATATAACTTAGTATCCGGTGGCGGTGGTGGAGGTGGCGATAGCCATTGACTGTAATTACTTCCCGCCTCGTAGAATTTAACATCCGAAANNGTAAGCAGCAAAATCATAACATGGCGGACACAGGTCTGCTGTCATAGGGGCTCCGTCCACCACCAGGATCGGGTTATAGGCTTTTCCTTTAGTAGCAAACCCGGTAGCGGTAAATGCTTTCTCGCCAAATTCCTCATATATCATCTGAAAGATGCTATTGTATTTTTTACCCGTTGGATCTTTCTTATCTAGATTAATCGTTTTATCAGGAGCTGAATAACCCGTGCGGTCAGATCTTGCAGTAACCTTTACCTCAGGCAGATTAATGTATTTCATATCCAATCTGTCAGCTGAGTCAATTTCACTAAATATTTTGTCAAGAACTTTGATATATCTTGCTTTATAAGATATAAAAGGCAATTCATTCTTTCTGTAACTTATGACCGGCAGCTTAAAAGTATCCAGAGTAAAGCCAAGATTTTCGATTCTGTCTTTATTATTCTTATTCTGAATGAAATAAACATGAGAATTGTAGTGGAAAGGAATCTCAATTTTGAATCTATTGTTGTCATCAACTTTAGCAATACCGTTGAAGCCTGATTTAAAGTCAATGTAACTGAGCTTATAACTACTGCCTGACCTACGGTTACTAAGATTAAAAACAGACCCGTTAATGCAGAATCCTTTTTCGATAGGATAGAGAACTTTATATGTATTTGTATACCGGATTGAATTCCATAAGTAATTCCGCCAACCTTGGGTCATCATTATAAGATCTCTTTTTGTATTTCCGTCGGACGTGGTATCGGAGAGATTTAATAATTTGAAATCAATTCCTCCTTTCAGTTCGGATGTAAAATAAAGGTAAGATTCAATATCGGGGGTGTTCATTGTCGAGTCGTTTTTTGAATCATCCGCCACTGCCAGTGAAAGAGATGATCTGACCGGATCCCCGGCAGCATCAGTGACATGAAGTGTCAGGTTTACCTTTTCTCTCTGGCGATATACTTCTTTATTAGTTTCAATATTAATATATATCTTCTGATCGGACCGGTTATTGAAAACCAGCCGCTCAGCCAGCGGACTAAACAGGCTGTCATAAAGTGTTATCTGCACAATACCTTTAGGGTACTTTTTCAGTGGAAGATGGATTTTTAATGGTTTGTTGTCCAGTTTCGTTTCAATCGAGGCATAAACTGCTCCTCGTACGGAGAAAAGCAGAAAATGCCTGCTCTTAACATTATTCTGGTTGTTTTTTATTAGTATGTCGCTGGAATCAGATTTGAAATTCAGAATATAACCCTTTGGCTCCACACCAGGCAGATTAAAAGAGTATTTAGTACCCGACAGATTTACAAGTGCTTTGTAGGTGCGATTATATTCAGGCGTAAATTCAAACTTACCCACTCCCGAATTATCTCCTGATATATGTCTGATCGTGTTATTATTTTCGTCAGTAATATCGGCGTTGAATTCAGTCGGATAACCTTTATTGTCTATTGCTTTATAGGCAATTTCAGTTCTAATTCCATCAACCATTTTCCCGCTTTCCGGAAAGAATTGAAGATTAATCCCTGATTTCAGAGGAATTGATAACCGTTGCTCTGAAATAACAGCTTTGCCGGAAAGAATAAGTTTTATATCGACAAACGGGCAGGAAAGCGAGGACGGAACAAAAAAACCCATCGACACGTTAAAGTATTTTTTGACAGGGAAAGCTTTTCTTACGCTCAAGGTATCATTAAGTCTTGCAAATACTTCAAGCCTTTTATCCTGAGCATTGTATTCATCCGGAAGGATTGTCTTAATATGTAACTCGACTGAGTCACCCTCTATACTTTTTTTTATTACCGGATTTACTAAAATCATATTTCTGAAATTCGACTGATGAACTGAGATGTCCTTTTCAAAAAGATATTCACTTTGAAAATTTCTCATATATTGAGTATAGGCTCTCAGACGGTAAATCCCATTTTTCTCATCCCTATTGAGAATAAAGTCGCCGTATGATCTCCCATCATTAATAATTAGCTTCAAATGCTTTTCAGGGCTGTTATCTGCATTGATCAGATCGACATACAATATTTTACTCAGTGAGGTTGAATCCATATGCAGGTTGTCCAGCACAAAAGCGCTGAACCATATAGTATCTCCGGCAAGATAATCAGGCCGGTCTGTTTCAACATAAACATTTTCAACACCAATAATGTTATTATTCATGACCTTAACCAGGGAGTCTGCTCCGATTATTTCATTTACCGGGGGGCGACGACTTTCAGAATAAAACATATTGTCATTTTCCCAATTTATAATTTGTTTTTTTTCATTAATATCCGGCATTACCCATGAGTTTTGAGCCCAGAACGCAGATCTGTATGGCTTCAAAAGCAGTTTCTCCGTCTCTGAATTAAAAACCGAAGATTTGCCCGATAATAAATATTTTGCCTTAAAGTTGATCTGTTGTCTCAATTCGGTTAACGCTTCATGTGAACTCTGATCTCTTACTGCATTTTGTACAATGGAAGAATCAGGCACAATTACGAAAATGGCGTTTTTAGATATTGTCTTAAAGGTTTTTTCTTTTTTTATCAAACTGTAATCTTCATTCGCACTGACCCAATCTATATTGTAATCATCAGGGTTTTCTCTGCTGTGAGAAAATGATATTTCAGCAGAGGAAATTTTGTTCCTCTGCCACTCTGATTGAGATCCTGGAATCCGTTCCCTTTTTCCCGATTTGAACTTACTTGTAATATACAGAACAGAGGTATCTGCGACGTTGATATAATAAGTATTTATTATTTTATCCAGATCGACTTTCAGCATAGCGATCTGTTTCCCATCCTGCATAATATATCCTTTCTGGGTAATAAATTGTTCAGCAAATATTGGAAGATTAACGTAGGGATCAATTTTAAATTCCAGCCTGTTTTCTGTAAGTCCTGAAATATAATCATCTGTTGATGCATATCGGGAAACTAAGGGTTGATAATCCTGGAGACCGCTTCTGCAAACATTCATTTGCGCATAACTTTCAAAAAAACTGTTAACTGTTGAGTCGATCGATGAACTGATGCGGCAATATACAAGTTCCCTCTGATAATGATCCTGGGAGCCAGAATTGAAATTTGCCCGGAATTTTTCAAGCGCCTTTTTAAAGATCAATTCATATTGTAATAGTTTTTTGTTGCCGGAATAACTTTTATGAACTTCAAGAGGAGTAAGTGAAATTAAAACTGAATCATCCGGATTATTTATAATTACAGTTGCCTCTTTAAATCCGAATTTACTTATTCTGAGAATAGTTGGGAATTCATTCGGAAAAAGAAGGAATTCTCCCCGGGTATTTGATTTCGTACCGAACTTATTATTTCTAGTGGAAATGTCTGCAAAACAAATCGGAGAGTAGGTTTTTAAATCAGTTAACCGGCCTCTTATGAAGGGGCTATTGGTTTGACCCTGAAGAGGGAAATGCAAAACAAGGACAAAAATCAATAGTAAGAAATGCTTTATTTTCATAGGATTCTCTACCGCTGAGTTTTCTTCACCTTTTATCTTTTTACATTCTTTGACCACCGTAGCTTTCATTGACCGACGAAGCTTTAGCGAAGTCGGTAGCGAAGGTGGTTGTCTTTTATCTTATAAATCGGCTACTGGTGTGCGTGCCTACTCATATCTCAGTGCCTCCACCGGATTCTTACTCGCTGCTCTATACGATTGAAGGCCTATCGTAAGCAATGCGATAAACAGAACAATCAGGCCAACCAAAGCAAAAATCCATGGATTTAAAGTAATCCGGTAGGCATAGCTTTGCAACCATTTATTTATGCCAAACCAGGCAATAGGGCTTGCGATTAGTATTGAAATCAAAACCAATACAAGATATTCTTTTGATAGTAACAAGAATAACTTAATTGATTTAGCTCCATTCACTTTCCTTATCCCTATCTCTTTTGTGCGGATTTCAATCATGAATAATGACAATCCTATAAGCCCCATACATGATATTAAAATAGCCAGAAAGGAGGAGTATCCAAGTATTTTGCTTATTCTCTGTTCTGTCCGGTACAACTTATCATACTCATCATCAAGAAATTTAAACTGCAACGGATAATCAAGGTTATGTGATTTAAAAATCTTCTTTATATAATCAACGGTCGAGGTAATATGACCGGGTTTCATTCTGATATAGCAATTACCACCCCTTCCGTACAATTTCATAATACCAAGTGGTTCAATTTTAGTGTGTAATGATTTAATATGAAAATCTTTTACTACTCCGATAATTCTGAATTTAACTCTCCCGCTTGTTAATATCTTTCCGACTGGATCCTTAAAGCCAATGAGTTCTGCTGCTGTTTCATTGATCACCACTGCAGTACTGTCGCCTGAAAAATCAGGAGAAAAGAAACGCCCGTCCTTAAGCTCAAGTTGGAATGTTTTTGCAAAATCCGCATCAGTATAAAGAGCGCTGAAATAAAATTCACCATTGGCCTTGTTGCCTTCCCAGTCAAAACTTTGTGCAGTGCCATCAGCATCGAAAACATCCGGAGCTTCTATAGTTGTACTCAATATATCAGGACTGTTGCCAAGTTCCGCTTTTAAAGTTTC
>PLLX01000024.1 GCA_003141415.1 Bacteroidales bacterium | reverse complement strand
TATTTTAAGGATCGACTATTTAAAGGAATATTGACAAATAAGAACAAAACTTAAAGTATCGAATTTTTTCTTATTCAAAACATTTTAGATTATTGTACTTATTATTTTTATTTTTGATAGCTTCTATTTTTTCATAACAAAAATTAAGGCAGGATCGACAGGATATCTCCCAAATCGTTCCCCGTAAATTGCTAAACCTCCAGGCAAGGACTCATCAACTTCGAACCTTATTTTAAGAGACTTTTTTGTTGCTTCTTTAATCAAACGCTTTGGAATAGAAGCCTTTATAAGATAGCCGTACGACCCGGCTTCGTTTAATTTATGGTTTTGCGGCTGAGAAAACCAGGATAAAATACCGCTGTGATCCGCAGGATCATCTTCTAGAATGAATGTTCCGATGGATTCGCCATCAATCCTGATTCTGACAACGGATGGATATTTACGGGTATCTGTCATTGGATATGAATTAGGGTTTTTACTCGGATCATTTGTACCCTGCCCCAGCATATAATCACCCTCAGGGATGACAGCATCTTTCATGTCTTTTCCAAAGAGTTGTTTTGCAGATAGTTCAGCAATAATTGTAATTTCGTCTGTATTATCACTTGTTACTCCTTCGGGAATTGCGACTTCATATTCGAAATAACCTGCCCCGGCTCCGTTTACTTTCAGTCCGTCTAAAACATCCCATTGTTTTACACTCCATGCCTGCGATTTAAAGCTGCTAGGTGCAAATCGTACTACTTTCAGGTTTTTCCCTTCCGCATTTATTGTCTCCTGCCGATTGGAAGCTCCTTCGCCTATATAAAAAGTTGTGAAGTTGCGATGCAGAATATTTCCTGAAGCATCTTCAATTACCAGTGATAATATGGCCAATCCGCGAGTTGCAGGCATTTGGATTTCAAGTGGCTGCAATTCTTTTGCTGTCCATGGCTGATATGATATCGATTGTGAAGAATTGGAAAAGGCTTTGTAATTTCCGAGTTGATCCCAGCCATAGAGAGCTGTTTTAAGTATAAGACTTGTACCAAAATCGTTGTCTGTCATAAATGAAGCAAACAATGGGACCTGAACTTTGTCCAAAGGTTTAACCTCTTTGCAAAGTAGTCCTTGCGGGGCGATATAAATATTGCTATGAAGGTCATTAATTGTCATATTTGGTACCACTCTGTCCAATCCGGTATATTTTTCAGTTCTGTCATACCGGTAATAGCCATTCCATTCATTTATGACATCATGATGTTCGGTATATAACCAACCACAAATTTTAGGGTGACTGCGGAACTCATTCATCATCAGGTGATAGTCCCATGACCAGTCCACATCACCAGTGCTTCCGGTGTAACCCCATACATTACCGCATTCGCTGTTGACCAGTGGCTGGTTGCCTTGAACGCGGTCGCCAATAAAATTCCATTTTGAACCAGGGAAAGCTTTAGAACATACTTCATCAAGATGTTTTTTCCATTCATAACCAGGAATATATACATGCCAGCTATCTACATCAGTCGTTGTATGATCATAATTACATGTTGAATTGTCCTCAATTAGCCTGGTCTGGTCAAGTTGTTTAGCGTGTTTGTAAACATTTTCCACCCATGTTTGGGTTTCCGGAAGGTAAAGTCTTTTCTTTTCAGGACTCACAATTTTTGTAAATAACCCCCAAGTTTCATTGAAGAGTACCCACTGAAAGATTGCAGGATGGTTGTAGTCTCTTTCCACCATACCATTCATTGCAACCATATATTCTTTTTGTGCTTCTGCTGTAGGATCTCCCCAGAAGTTAGGAACATCGGCCATTATCAACAGGCCTAACTTATCGGCCCAGTACAGTTTCCTCGGAACTTCAACTTTGATATGTATCCTGTTAGCATTCAATCCTATACGCTTTGAACGAAGGATCTCTTCTTTCATAAATTCATCAGAAGGAAAAGTATAAAAACCATCGGGATTATAGGATTGATCCAAACACATTTGTAAGTATAAGGGCTTGTTATTGAGAGAGATATATGGAATATTTGTTCCAGGCAAAGGCATCACACTTATTTTGCGCATTCCAAAATAACTCTTAACGCGGTCAATTTCTTTATTTGTTTCCTGAACCGATGCTTCGACATCATATAAAAAAGGATTGTTCAGATCCCATAGCTTCATCTTTTCTATCTGGATCGGGAAAGTGATTTCTGTTGCTCCTTTACTGATTTTTTGAATTAATTCAGGCTGTGTCTGGTTCCCGTTTAGAAATTTAAATTTAATTGAAGTATTTGCTGTAGCCGGCTTAGCCGTGATGATTTTAACTATTACTTTTTGCTGATCAATATCAGCAGTGAAATGTAATGATTTAATAAAATTCTGACCCCTTGCATCGAGGTAAACTGTCTGCCAGATACCTTTTGCCTGTCCGTATCCTTGTTTGCCTTCAAGTTTATAGGGGAAAGGAGTGTCATCGACCCTTACTACAAGCAGTTGCTTTTGCCCTCTTTTAATAAAAGGTGTGATATCAAATTCGAAGGGAGTATATCCTCCCTGGAAAGTTCCCAGGAGTTGACCGTCAAGCCAGGCTTTTGTTATCCAATCACTTGCACCAAAAACAATGAATATTTCTTTTCCTTCCCAGTTTGAGGGAATTTCAATCTGACGGCTGTACCATCCTATTTCAGCTTCGTTATTGACGCCCGAAAGTTTTGAACCCCATGGAAATGGTACCAGGATTTTTTTATTAAAATTATTTGTCTGGCTAAACCATTTTTCCTGCTCACCAACGTTTTGTGCGTCAAACCTGAAATCCCATGATCCGTTCAGATTCTGCCATATTTCCCGTTGGAAATCAGGTCTCGGATGTTCCTGCAAAGGGACATTTTGTACTGTCTGTCCGTAACATGTAAACGATACAAAATTTAAAATAAATAGAATAGCAATTGATATCAGCAGATTAAATGATTTTTCCATTTTTCGTAAGTGATTTGCTTATTCCAGTTTCATTTTCTGGCTGCATTAAGTATATTAAAATCTGACTACATTGCTTTAAGTTTACTAATAAGTTCCTGACTTATAGGGATTTTAAATTTTTGAAAAGCTGAAAGACATTTATCTAACTGCTTACTATCCAAAATTTGTAACTGGGGTAACATTAGAGGAAGAAAGACAATTGCGACTTTTTTTTCAGTTGTAATTCGATCGATAAAAACACTTTTGCTATAACTGTCGAGCTCAGAAAAAAGCGAAACAAATTTCTGGTTTTGCCCTTTATCAGTAAAAGGCAAAGGTGCTTTACTGATGATGTATGCCTTGATAAAAGGAAAACTTCTCCTCAGAACTTGAAAAAGGAACGGAAAAGCTGTCTTATAATCGTCATTGCTCATCTGCTTTAACGCAAACAACTGACTATCATAATTATCAGAACCCAACAATTGTTTTGCAACTTGTTTTGAATAAATATTCAGAGTATAAGCACGGATGCTATCTTTCACTGAGCCGTAAACAAGATGCCACAATGCATATGAAGAATATACTGCACCTTCAACAACAGAATTTTTAATTGGTTTCGACGTTGCTCCGGTTACTGCATCCACAGTACTCGCTTTTTTAGTAATCCGCTTATCTACAAGGTCTTTATTTTCAAGCGTCCCGAGAATACTGTTTTTATCTTTCAAAATTTTATTAAGCTTCTCATAATCGCCGCCAGTAAACCGTTTATGATCGAATTTAGTTAATGGATTCCCCTGTATAGTATCATATCCCATGTAACTGCCTGCCAAATCCCAATACATCTTCAGAACTAATTTAGCACATAATCCATCATTGCACACAGTCATATCTAAATTGGCCATATATCTTGTTGGTATGCTGTCTGCATTTCTACAAATCTTAATAGTATCAACAACTGCATATTCTTCGGATTTCAATAAAAATGCTTTATGACAAAAGCTTAAACTATCCTGGGAATATGCAGTTGCATTAATAAACTGTCCTAGAAAATAAAATAATATGAGGCATAACCTATAATAATGCATCTATTTTATTTAATAAGCATCAGCGTTAATTAGATCAATGTATTCCTTCAGATGTGACGTATAAATATCACGAGGATTTGCATTATATTTTTTGCAAAGAAAAGCAGCCTTCCCTACTGCAGCTCCCATTTGACCTGTGGTCCGCATTTGACGGGCACTACCTAGGCCAAGATGTGAACAACTAAAATCCCGACCAGCCATAAACAGGTTACTGATATTTTTTGAATACAAAGAACGATAAGGAATTTCGGATTCCCTATTCCTAACGAAAAACATAACTTGTGATAGAAAATCAGGTTTGCTTGTGTCCACTAAATTTTGCTCATAATGGATGTCTACATGACGACTTTCAAACGCAACAGCATCTTCAAACTGTTTGTCTTTCAATACATCATTAAAGGTGAAGATATAATCACCGACCAATCTGCGTGATTCCCTTTTTCCTGAAAGGTACGGAACCCATTCTAATTGTAAACTGTCAGCGTTGTGCTGTTGTCTGTAATTATAGAAAGATCCATATATTGCTTTAAGCAAATGGTCACGAATGGCTTCAGCATCATCAATCTGATTTAAATCATTTCTTGCAAACTCCCAATCCCATTCACCGTTGGATGCAGCATAATCTTTCACTATCTCCATAGCCCATGGAACTTTTGGAAATCCGACCGGTTTCCCCGCATTCTTCGAACTCCACATTATAGATGATCCCAATGTTATACTGTCAGGTGTTTCCGGGCTCCAGAGAGGTCCATATTTATCCCATGCTTCTTTATATTTGGAGGACGCTTCCCTACCATACATGTATTCAGCTCCTGCCCAGTAACCAATCCACCCGTCTCCTGTACAATCTACAAATAGCGGTGCCTCAAAACGGAGCAACTCACCACTTGATGTATGACGGGCATCAACAGAAATAATTTTCTGATTTTCTGTTTTTGCATCAAAAGCTCTGAAATTTAAATAGATATCGATATTGTGATATTTCTCCATATTCTGTTGACGTCTTTTGTCATCCACTAAAAACTGATTTGAGCCGTTTGGGAAATAATCATTATTAACAATTGCTTGAAGAATTTTCTCAAATTTTCCGTATCCCCCAAGAGTACGTACACGAATTTCACCACTGGCAACACCTCCCAGAATTGGCCTGTCCTCCACAAGGGCTACCTTAAGACCCTTCTGAGCTGCTGCAATTGATGCAGCACAACCGGCAATACCACCACCTACAACTACCAAATCATATTTCTTCACTTTGTCAGGTGTCACAGGTATTCCATTCATTTGCAAACGCCACTTTTTTAATACATCCTTTTCATTGGGTGGTTTTTCATTCCCCAACAAAGTAAGATAGATAGCGTCACACCTACCTTCAAAACCAGTTAAATCCTGAAGGGAAAGTTTTTTATCTCCATTCGTGAGCTTGATGCTTCCGGCATATTCCCAATTCCATCCAAGTTGATTTTGATCTCCTAAAACCTTTTCAAGACGATTGCCATCTATAGACAAATAAAACCTTCCGGGAGCTTCCCATTTTCCGGGAGCCCAATTTTCAGTACGAACCCAAACATAGTACTTCCCGGCTTCTTTAATAGCAATATTGGTTTCAGCGTCCTGAACAGGTATTCCCATTCCATGTGCCAGGAGATAAGGAGATCCCATCTCTTCAACAAACTGGGGATCGACAACCCAGCCTCCCTTTTTGGCAAAGCTTTCGGCTTCAATCAGTATTGTGTTGTTCTTCTGTGCCTGAACATTAAATAGAACGGTTGTCAACAAAAATAAAAAAAATGACCTTTTCATGTTCAAATTATTTAGTTAATATTAGTTATTCAATTCATTAAATTAATCAGTTATGATGATTCAAATTTCCCCACTATTATCATAGAAATACTATTTTGTCCTTAACTGATTAGATCAGTTTCGTCTTTATTAAATTAATATCCAGGATTTTGTTCTAAAGTTACTCCAAATCCTTTATATGTATCAATCTCTGCCTGAGGAATTGGGCATAAATAATCTCTGAGTTTATTGAATAACCTGTGCTGGGCATTGGGAAATCTTGTACTTGTATTCAAAAAATATTGTCTTTTAACTGCATCATATGAAACGAAACCATCTTCATCAATATTTGGTATAAGAGTGGCATGTTTTTCATCAAGGATTCGGCCATAAATAGGAACTGGCATTACTTTTTCTGCAATTCTCCATCTCCTTATATCAAACAGACGGAAGCCTTCATTTGCCAGTTCAACCTCACGCTCTCTGCGGATTATTATTCTTAATTTTGTTTGATCCATGGTAGTTATTGCCGGGTAACTTCCTATATCTGTAACATTTACGCCATAAGCACGTGCCCGGACACGATTGATGGCATTCAAAACAGACGCATCAATTTCCCCTAGCTCAATTTTGGCTTCAGCGTATGTCAGTAATACTTCTGCATACCTCAAAAGGCAAAAATCAATTTCGCTCCATAATTGTTTAATTGTTTGTAACCCTTCATCATCATATTTTTTCCAAAGATAACCGCAAAATGCTCCTACTCCGGTAACCTTAGTGCAATCCTGGTTGGATCCAGCTGATGTTCCATTAACATACCGATAGGTCAGACTATCAGGATTACTCTCAAAAATAAATCCAGCCCATACACTTTGTGGTGTAATAATAGAAGCTTTTAATCGAGGATCTCTGTTTTGGAATGGGTTAGAAGGGTTGTAAATAGGCGACTCATCTATTGGCAATCCGTCGGAAGCCTCATATGAGTCTACCATCGACTGTGTTGGTACCATTACACTATATGAACCCTTATTTCTTGAACCCAGTACTTCTCCATAACTTGCTGTTAAATATCCATTTTTGAATGGTACAACTAACATCTGTTCAGAACAACCCTTTCCGTCATGCTGAAATAATTTTTGGTAATCAGGATACAAACTATAACCTGCTGTCCCTTCAATATCCATCACAGCTTTTGCTGATGCGGCTGCCTCGGCATACCTTCCATTGTACAGAGCTATTCTTGCCCGTAAACCCAATGCTGTACCTTTTGTTATCCTTCCCCGATCTGACCAAGTAAGCGGCAAAGATAACGAGGCGGTCTGCAAATCGGCAAGCATTGAATCTGCAATAGTTGATTTGGCTGTTCTTGGGAGAAGACCCTCTTTAGGTGAAGATGCAATAAAATTAATATATGGTACGTCTCCAAAAAACTCAGTTAAGTAATGATAAGAATAAGCTCTTAAAACTAAAGCTTGGGCCCGTATTTGCAAATAATCGTTTTCGGGTATTACATTTTTTGCGCGTTTCATCTTTTGCAATAGGTTATTTGCCCTGCCAATACCTGTATAATAAAAGGCATACATAGTTTGAAAAATAGTCGTGGAGGAACTCTGCGCACCGGCTCCAGCTAAGTCAAAGTCGCAACCTCTGCTTATTCCGATATCTGAGTAACCGTTATCTATATGAAGTTGATAGGGTACATCATAGCTTATTCTTATTAAGGAATTATATACTCCTGTAAGAGCTAAATTCACTTCCTGCTCATTAGAAAAAAAAGTCGCATCAACAGGTTCTGTTAATGAGCTAAGGTCAAGTACTTGTTTTTCACATGCTTCAACAGTTAAAGCTATCAATAGCAAAATGAATATTTTTTTATAATTTTTCATATTTAATACTATTAAATTTATTTAACACCTAAAATGTTACATTTACTCCTATAATAAAGGTTGCGGTAACCGGTAATGTACTTCCATCAGTATTAGTTGGAATCAAAGGATCAATACCCTCAGGTAGTTTATCAAATGTAAGTAAGTTTTGTCCGGAAAAATACACTCTTAAGCCCTTCACAAAATTACTTTTAACCAATGTCTTAGGTAAAGTATAACCCAAAGTGATATTCCTCATACGAAAATAAGAAGCATTAAATATCCATGTACTAGACGGTTGCGAATTGTTAGCTCCATCTGCTTCTGCTTCTATTATAGGATATTTCGCACCAGTATTTTCTGATGACCAACATTGACGAACCTGCCATAGTTGAATGTTCCCCGAATTATATAAAGGCAAGGCGGCCTCACCTTGTAATTCTAAATCCCTTTTACCAACACCTTGAAAGAAAACTGATAAGTCGAATCCTTTATACCCTGCACCGAGATTAAGCCCATAAACCATTCTTGGAAATGGATCTCCAATAATCACACGGTCATTGCTATTGATTATTCCATCCGAGTTCTGATCTTTATACTGAATGTCACCAGGGTGAAGAGCGCCAAATTGTGTAGGGGCTGCATTTATTGCATCTTGATTCTGGAAAATACCTACTGATTCATATCCATAAATGGATCCGATTGGACTTCCAACTTGGGTTATAGAATTTCCATTAATTATTGGCCCAACACCTGACAAATTCGTAACTTTGTTTATTACATCCGAGAAGTTCAATTGTGCGTAATAAGTAAAATCACCTAAATCATCCTGCCACCCTAAAGTGAAATCCAAACCTTTATTTTCTACATTTCCCGCATTTTGCGTCGAAGGAGTAAGGCCGATTACTAATGGTATTGGTAAAAGAAGTAGTATATCCTTCGTTTTTCGAATATAATATTCTGCTGATAACGTCAATTTTTGGTTAAAAAAACCAAGATCTAATCCAAAGTTTGTTGTTTCAGTAGTTTCCCATTTAATATTGCTATTCGCTAAGACAGATTGTGCAGCACCAGTAAAAATTGTATTATTGAACATGAAATTACTTGATCCCAAAGATATTGAAGATGCATAGGGAAAATCACTTCCAATTTGCTGGTTACCCAGCTCACCCCATGAAGCACGTAATTTTAAATTGGAAAATAAGCCTAAATCACTAATGAATGGTTCCTGAGAAAGCCTCCAACCACCAGAGAAAGAAGGGAATAAAGATTCTCTGTGTCCACTTTCAAAACGAGAAGAAGCATCACTTCTTAAATTGGCTTCAAACAAATATTTATCTTTGAACGAATAATTTAAACGTCCAAAATATGAAACCAAACCCGACTGTGTAGTGTATCCACTATTCGCAACACTTGACGCTGAACCAGCATTTAGCACCTCATAGTTCTGTAAAATGAAATCTTGTCTTGAGGCATTTAATGTTCCGTCTAAATTTTTAATTAATTCATAACCTAAAAGTACTGCAAAGTAATGATTGTTAAATGTTTTATAATAAGTGGCTAATGCATTAAAGTTATTAGTAAAAGATTGTTCATTACTTTGATTTAAGGAACTCCTATCAGGATAGTTGCTTGATGTTTTAGTTCCATAGTCAATGATGTATTGATAAGTTCTCATGAACACACTATTGTACCCGTCAAAATAGGAAGGAGCATACATTACTGAAAGTTTAAAATCTTTAATGGGGCTATAATTGATTCTAAGAACTCCTGTGAAGTGGTTAGATTGTTGCGTCGTTCTTCCGCCATCATTAATTGCAGCAACAGGATTTTCCCCCGAATGACCAATGCCATATGATCCATCAGAATATACGTCAGCATAGATAGCAGGAATACGGTAGGCATCGTGAACTATGTAACTACTAAGAGGACCATAACCTGTGTCTCCTGATAGCACGGGAAATAATGTTTGTGATTTATCAAAACTTAAATCGAAGTTAATATCAAGATTTTTAGTAATTTTTATATCTGTATTTAACCGACCATTATATCTTTTATAGTTGTAGTTGGCAATATTTGCCCCCTGATCCATATATGAAATAGAACCTATTAAATTGACACGTTCAGAACCCCCTTTAATAGTCATGTCGTGGTATTGCTGAAAGCCATTTTCAGTAAACGTTTTTTTAACCCAATCCGTATTTGGATATAGGTCAGGATTCGAAATCATGCCAGCGGTATAATTATCAATTTCGGACTGAGTCGCTCCTGAATATTTAAGGTAATCTAATGCCCCTACAAACTTCCGTTGATTAAAAATCTTTTGCCAACCAATGTAGCTTGAATAATTTAGTGACAGTTCACCAGACTTTGCCCGTTTTGTTGTAATAAGAATTACTCCATTTGATGCGCGAGATCCATAAATTGATGCTGAAGCTGCATCTTTTAAAATAGAAATATCGTCAATATCACTTGGATTTACGCTATTGATATCCCCTGCTACCCCATCAATTAGTATTAATGGATCATTTGAAGCTCCAATTGATCCAGTACCTCGTATGCGTAAGATAGAATTATCCATGCCAGGTTGTCCACTTGACTGAATCGCTGTGAGACCTGGTGTCAATCCCACAAGAGCTTGAGAAATTTGTGTGACCGGTTGTTTGAAAATTTGATTTCCTTTAATTGATACAACGGATCCAGTCAGGTCAACCTTTTTTTGTGTTCCATACCCAATCACCACAACATCCGTCAGTCCAATCACCACCTCTTTCAACACAACATCAATCAGCATTCGACCGTTTGATGGAATTTCCTGTGTTGCCATGCCGACAAAAGAGAAGATCAATGTGGCATCCTGAGTTGCATTGTTTATGGTGTATTTACCTGATGCATCAGTAAGAGTGCCGAGCGTGGTTCCTTTCACAAAAACAGTAACCCCTGGTAACGGATTGCCTTTTTCATCGGTAACAGTTCCGGTTATCTTTTGTTGCTGTAAAAGTTCCTTGGGAGCTATAACGATAAGATTATTGTCATAAACTTTATAAGTCAATGTAGATTTGGAAAAAATATCATCTAACACGCTTATAATGTTTTTGTTATTTTCTTTTATATCAATCATATCATTTATTGCCTGCAAGTCGTCGCTATAGAAAAACCGGACCTGACTTTGTTGCTCGATAGTCATCAAAACATCTCGAATTGATTTATCATGAACATCCAGATTGACAGTAATTTGAGAGTACACATTTGCACTAACTTGCAGAACGCTGAGAAAAACGATTATCAAAGCTAGTTTCATGGTTAGTATTAGTTTTTTTATTCCCGATTTAGATAGAGGAATAAGGTTTAGAAGATTTTTTTTCATAGTTTTGTAATGTTTTTAAAGTTTAACAAACCAATGTTCTCCTGAAGAAAGCAACATTGGACAAAATTTGGAAAAACTTGGCGCGGGGTGTTTCTGCATCCCGCGTTTTTGTTTGGGGGAAAACATTTATTGTTTCATAGGCATAATTTAGTTAGGTTATTCTTCAAACTATTTCATTTATTGTTGGTTATAAAAACTTTTGTTTAGTTTTTCAAAGTTCTTGTTCTCAAATAATGTAACAACCCTTCCTTTAAGTTTGAAATTTATCGGGGCTGAATGACTCATCACCTCGAGAACCTGTTCAACAGGTTCGGCAAGTATAATTCCTGTGAACCGAACAGTTTTTAACCGTTCAGAATCAAAATATATTTGAATATCGAATTTGCGTTCCAGTTCAACTGCTATCTGCGAAAGCCTCTGTTTCTCAAAAATCCAGCGGTTTTCTTTCCATGATATAACCGGTTCTACATCAATATTTTCCTTGACTAACCTGGGAATTACCACAACCCCTGTTGAGTCTTCTTTGAAAAAGGTAAGTTTCTGATTTGGTTTAAGCACCATTACTTCAGTCCTTATTTTATTATTTTTTTCCTCTATTTTTACAGAACCTTCTACCAGAGTGGTTTCAATTGTTTTATCATCTGAATAAGCTTTCACATTAAAAGCAGTTCCCATAGCCATTATATTCAAATGAGAAGTTCTAACCATAAAAGGTCTTGAAGTGTCTTTTGCAACTTTAAAGTATCCCTCTCCTTCAAGCTGTACTATCCTGTCTTTTATTCCAAAACTGTTATCGTATTTTAGTTTACTCCCTGCATTCAACGTAACTGCGGTTCCATCAGACAAAGTGAACTGGGCACGGGATCCCAGAGGAACTACTAATTCGCTGAAACTCTGCCTGGGATAGTTAATTTGTCGCTTACTTATATAATAAAACAAGAGTCCACCTAAAGAAAAAGCAAGGATAAATATTGCTGCATACTTGGTTATTGTTTTAAATAAATTGGTTTTGTTTAAGAATACTGCTTCCTCAAGCTTGATTTCATGATGAATATGGTCAAGGATATGAGCCTCACCATATCCTTTAATATTTGGTTCTAAAGATATCCCATCCCAAAACTGAAGGCATTTTTCATACAATTCATGCTCCGATTCTGTATTAGTAAACCATTGCTTAACAATAGATATATCTTCGTAGGAGCCATTCCCACCCAGATATCTCATTAATATCTGAATATCAATGTTTTCTTTTTTCCCCTTGTTTCCTTTTGTTTCTTTCATAATATTTTTTTTGTAAAGATAATGAAGCTAAAAGGAGAAACCCTTTTAGCTTCAAATCTACTAACCAGCAAACCCAATCGAAATTTACTGTCGGGCTAACATTCTAATCAACACCCCAAAAACTAACCTAACCTGACCTATTACTATTCTTACCTAACTGACAAATATTATCCATCAGGGAGGCTAAGTTCCCAAAAAACTGACTAGTTTATAATCAGTCTAATTAAGGAATAATAAATGGGATGACGATAAAGACAATCTTTTCCGGTGATTTTAACTAATCAGCAGATAATAGATTACACTATTTTAAAAATAAGCAGAAGAAAAGAACAGCCAATAAGCGTCCGTCGGAGAGTGATTTTTTTAAAGAAGTTTTTGCCTTAGCCAGATAGTTTCCCACTGTCTTTTTCGAAATATTCAGTTGCTGAGCAATTTGTTCATTGGTCAGTTGTTCATTTATGCTTAAAAGAAATATATTTCTTTGTCGGGAAGGCAATTTTTCGATGAGTGAGTTAGCGATTTCAAGCAGGTTATTGTATTCAATATCGAGGTTTGTGGAGTTATCTTCAAAGATAAAATTTCGCATGACTTCTTCCATCTGCTTTTTATCTGATGCTTGTTTCCGGAATTTTTTGCAGGTTGAATTATAGGTGATCTTAAATAGATACTTGCTGAAAACATAATATTCATTGATTTGGTCGCGGTATCTCCAAAGATTCATAAATACTTCCTGAACAATATCTTCAGCTTCTTCTTTATTTTTTA
>PLLX01000192.1 GCA_003141415.1 Bacteroidales bacterium | reverse complement strand
GGATTCCATTTTCTTTTAAGGTGTCCGAAATGCACACCTGCATCAAGTAATTCTTTGAAATTTGTTCTTGGCATTTTTTGGTTTTTTTAAGTTTACATTCTTTCAATCAATTGCAAAGTAGCTCCAGTTAAGGAAGTCTTTACAATTTAGATACTAAACTTGCATCTATAACGACTGATTTTTTAATTCTAACGTTTACTGAACTGGAATCTTCTGCGGGCCTTTGGCTGCCCGGGTTTTTTCCTTTCAACTTCACGCGGATCGCGTTTGACAAATCCTTCAGCTTTAAGCTTGGATTTGCATTCGGCATCTATCATGATCAGAGCTCTTGTTATTCCAAGACGGAGAGCTTCAGCCTGTCCTTTTACTCCACCACCATCGAGATTGACATTGATATCATACTTGTCGGAAGCATTTAAAAGAACAAGCGGCTGTGTAACTACATATTGAAGTGTTTCAGCGCCAAAATATTCTTTATAGTCCCTGCCATTGACAGTAATTTTCCCTTTGCCATCACTTAAATATACCCGGGCTACAGCTGCCTTCCTTCTTCCAAGAGCATTGATTGGTTCCATATCTGTTGCTTAATATTTTTTAAGTTCAATTTTTTTAGGTTTCTGTGCTTCATGCGGATGTTCTGTACCGGCATAAACATGCAAATTTCTGTAAAGTGCACTTCCAAGCCTGTTTTTAGGCAACATTCCCTTTATAGCTTTCTCAACCAATCCGATTGGATTCTTTTTCAACAACGCTTCAGCAGTTGTAAATCTTTGTCCTCCGGGGTATCCAGTATGCCGCACGTATACTTTATCCGACCACTTCTCACCTGTCAAATCGATTTTTTCTGCATTGATAACAATTACGTTGTCACCACAATCAACATGAGGCGTAAAGTCGGTTTTGTGCTTTCCTCTAAGCATAAAGGCCACAACTGATGCAAGTCTTCCAAGAACCTTGCCTTCGGCATCAATAATTACCCACTCCTTGTTTACAGTAGCTTTATTTGCTGAAACTGTTTTATAACTTAAGGTGTTCACTAGTTCTTATTTTTTAATTGATATACTTATAATTAATGTAATTACTGCATTATTTTGGGGTCTGCAAAAATACAACATATTTCCTAAAAAAAAAGAAATCCATCTAGATTTTATTTTTGTTAAGCAAAAGTAGGCTATTTTTACGTCAGATAAATGTTAAAATATTTTTTTGATTTTCTTCGTTTACCCCGGCCCCAAGGGGAGCAAAGAACCGAGCACGAAAGTGCGAGCTCGACGCAGTCAAAATCAATTTACTCCCCTTGGGGATGGGGTAGATAAATTGATTTTCGAGCGAATTTGGGATTGTTATTATTCAATTTCTTTATTAATATTCAAGGTACATCAGAAATGGAAAATGATAAATTATTTCTCTGCAGAGCAATTGAAATCGCAACGAATGGTATTCTGATAGGCGGAGGGCCATTTGGTGCTGTAATAGTAAGGGACAATAAAATAATCTCGGAAGCATTTAACAGAGTAATTCTGAATAATGATCCGACAGCACACGCTGAAATACTAGCTATCCGACTGGCTTCTTCTGTTTTGCAGTCTCGCGATTTGCAGGAATGTACTTTATATACTTCATGTGAACCATGCCCAATGTGCCTGGGAGCAATCTACTGGTGCGGAATAACGAGGGTATTTTATTCTTGTGACCGGACAGATGCAGAGAGAGCCGGATTCAGTGATAAACTGATTTATAACGAGATTATGCTTGACCCTTCAAAAAGAAAAATTTCATTTATCAGGTTGACTGATTTGGGGGGGAAAGAGGTTTTCAGAAAATGGGATGAACTTGAAAATAAAGTTACTTATTGATAAGATGAATTCTGTAATTAGATTACCCAGAGATTTTTATACCAGGGATGTTCTTGAAGTAGCTCCTGAATTGCCTGGCAAGAACATGGTTATCAGATTACAAGAAGGTTCTTTAGGTAGGTTCAGAGTAACTGAAGTTGAAGCTTACCGCGGCTTTGAAGATAGAGCGTGCCATGCTTTTAAAGGAAGAACTGCAAGAACAGAAGTTATGTTTCATGAAGGAGGAAGGTTGTATATTTATCTTATATACGGGATGTACTGGATGCTGAATATTGTTACAGGTGAGAAAAACAATCCCCAGGCTGTCCTGATAAGAGGGGTTGAAGATTATCCCGGACCAGGAAGATTAACAAAATCTCTTGGAATCGATAAGTCATTTTATGGAGAAGATCTTGTATTCTCCGAAAGGATCTGGATCGAAGATCCAGGTTTAGTTTATTCTGTTAAAAGTGGCCAGAGAATTGGTATTGAGTATGCCGGCGAATATTGGAAAACAAGACCCTGGAGATACTTTCTGTCAAGTTAAAGAGATGTTAATTAGAAGAGTAAATGAATGCATATAATTTTTTTTTACGTTCTTTGTTCTGAAAATTTATCAAAATCAATTCTTTTATGGATTCAATATGGGGCAATTACCGTCGCTGGAATAATCTTACAGGATGGTTCATATTTATCTTTTCTTCAATAGTCTATCTGCTAACTCTTGAACCAACTGTAAGCTTCTGGGACTGCGGTGAATTCATTCTCGCAGCTTTTAAACTGCAGGTCGGACATCCTCCCGGAGCTCCCCTGTTTCTTATGATGGGAAGGGTAGCCACTCTTTTTGCCGGAGGCAACACCTCTAAAGTTGCCGTAACGGTAAACATTTTGTCAGCTCTGTGCAGCGGTTTCGCTATAATGTTCCTTTTCTGGACAATTACTCATCTTGTTCGCAAAGTTTTTGTTAATGGTACAGAACTTGAATCAAAACATGTTCCTGCTATCATTGGCAGTGGTGTATTGGGAGCACTTGCATATACATTTTCAGATACCTTCTGGTTTTCCGCAGTTGAAGGTGAACTATATGCTCTTTCTTCACTAATAATTGCACTGGTATTCTGGGGGATGCTAAAATGGGAGGAAGAAGAAGAGAAACCCTATTCCGGCAGATGGATAATTCTAATTGCATATATGATGGGACTGGGACTCGGGGTACATCGGCTGAACCTTTTGATTATTCCGGTGCTTGTTTTTGTATACTATTTTAAGAAATATGAAGTCACAACCAGTGGGATAATTAAGACAAGTTTGGTTGCACTTTTGCTCCTCTGGCTGATGGTGTTCGTTATAATGCCCGGGGTTCCGGAAGTGGCAGGCTGGTTTGAATTGTTATTTGTAAATATTCTCGGATTACCCTATAAAAGCGGACTTCTGTTCTTTATGATTATTCTTTTTGGTGCAATGGCCTTTGGTATATATTACTCCTTAAAGCATAAGAGGGTGATATTGAATTATGTAATGACCTCCCTTACTGTGGTAATGATTGGTTATTCTTCATATGCAATGATTATGATCAGGTCGTCAGCCAGGCCCCCCATGAACCAGAATAATCCTTCAGATGTGTTTTCATTATCGTACTATATTAATATGAAGCAATATGGCAGCGCTCCAAAATTCTATGGGAACTACTATAGTGCACCGGTTACAGATGCTAAGAAAGTTATTTCCGGATATAATAAGATAGATGGCAAGTATAAACCATATTATCATCCTGAATACTCATACAATAAACAGTTTGAAACAATTTTTCCGCGAATGTACAGTTCCGATCCTGAGCACGAAAGTGCATATAAATACTGGGGAAAAGTAGTTGGCAAGAAATATTCGGTAGGATCAGATAAAGAAGCTGTAGTCATCCCTACTTTTGGAGAGAATCTACGTTATTTTTTCCGCTATCAGATCGGATTTATGTACATGAGATATTTCATGTGGAATTTTGCAGGAAGGCAAAACGATCTCCAGGGGAACGGGAATTCTATCAACGGGAACTGGATCAGCGGTATAAAATTTATTGATGAAGCACGTCTTGGTAAACTTGATAAAATTCCTCAGGATCTGAAAACTAATCCCGGGAATAATAAATATTATTTTCTTCCGCTTCTGATCGGACTTGCCGGAATGTACTGGCAATACAAAAAAAGTAACAATGGTTTCTGGCTTGTAATGACTTTCTTTATAATGACAGGTCTCGCCATTGTTTTCTATCTGAATCAGTATCCGAATCAGCCAAGGGAGCGGGATTATGCTTACGTCGGTTCTTTCTATGCCTTTGCAATCTGGATAGGAATCGGATTTATGTTTGTTTATGAGAGACTTCAGAAGCTTCTTGGAAATAAAGTATCATTAGCAGTAACCTTCGTAGCTCTTATTACTGCGGTTCCTGTTCTTATGGGTGTCCAAAACTGGGACGACCATAACCGTTCAGGTCGTTACACAGCCCGGGATATCGGAGCAAATTATCTGAAATCATGCGCCCCGAACAGTATCTTATTTACTTATGGAGATAACGATTCATTCCCTGTGTGGTATAATCAGGATGTGGAAGGAGTGAGAACCGATGTCCGTGTTGCAAACCTGAGTTACATACAGGCAGGCTGGTATATTGAAATGATGAGGCAGAAGGCATACGGTTCAGATCCGTTACCTTTAACCCTCGGACCTGAAAAGTATGTTGAAGGTACCAGAGAACAACTGCCAGTCAATAACAGGGTCGAAAAACCGGTTAATCTGAAAGAGATTGTCCAGTTTGCAGGGTTTGATGACAATAAATACAAAGTTGATCTTAGTGGCAGGGGTGATTATTCGAATTATATTCCTGCCAACAAATTCATTATTGATGTTGATTCGGCAAAAGTGCTCTCGAATGGTACCGTTAAGAAATATTTTAAAGACAGGCTGGTTTCTCCATTGATCTGGGAGTATTCCGATGGAGACGCATTCAAAGGGGATCTCGCGATAATGGACCTTCTTTCCACAAACAAATGGGAGAGACCTGTTTACTTTTCAACTACAGTTCCTTCAACCCAATATAAAGGACTCGAAAAGTATTTTATCCAGGAAGGGCTTACTTACAGGGTGGTACCTGTGAAAACCGATAAGCCCGAGCAAGGTGAATTCGGAATGATTGATCCCATTGTGATGTATGATAACATGATGAATAAGTTCTCATGGGGAAATGCCGGAGATCCTTCAGTTTATCTTGATGAGAATAACAGGCGGATGTTCAGTAATTTCAGAAGAATCTTCGGAACTCTCGGCAAAGAATTGCTTCTCAGGGGAGATACAATAAAAGCTGTTGAAGTGGCACACCGTGGACTTGAAATTGTCCCTTCCAGGAAGATGCCGAACGATTTTTTCTCTATCGGATTAGCAGAAGTCCTTATAAGTGCATGCAAAACAGAAGAGGGTGAAAAGTTATTGAATGATATTATAAATTACTCTAAAGAATATCTTGATTACGCTATAGGTCTAAAACCTGAAGAAAGATATGGACTTGAATATCCTACCGGAATTAATATGCAAGGGTTACTCGATGTTTATAATCTGGCTGTGAGGTTGAAATTGAACTCAATTACTCAGACTATAGAACCGGAGATTAATAACTATTACGGTAAACTTTATTCTACAAAATAATTTCATATGCGGCTTTTCAGGCCAGGTTTTCTGGCAGGTTGGCTTTATCCTGAAGCAATCTTCAGGATAAAGACAACTGAAAAGGTACTATATCTTACTTTTGATGATGGTCCGGATCCGGTCTCTACCACTCAATTGATTGATATTCTTAAATCATATGATATTAAAGCACTCTTCTTTTGTGATGGTAGGAAGGCAGAAAAATATCCTGACCTTATGAATCAGATCCGTGACAGGGGCCATCTGATCGGAAACCATGGCTATAACCATTTTGATGGTTGGAGAACTGAGACTGTGAAATATATTAACGATGTAACAAAGGCTTCCTATTTAACATCTGATAAAATTTTCCGCCCTCCATTTGGCAGACTGTCAAAAAAACAAAAAAAGAGACTGCAGGATTCATATAAAATTATATTCTGGGATATTATGGCTTATGATTTTGACGTCACTTTTGGAAACGAGAAGTCCCTGAGATTACTTCAAGACAAAATCAGGCCGGGTTCAATAATCGTGTTGCATGATACTGTTTCTTCTTGCTGCAATAAGATCATTGGGGAATTTTTAACTTTTACTGTCAATTCAGGGTACAGATTTGAATTGATAGATTAGGTCTATACTCCAACAACCCCTTTTTGGCACCTCATGAACTCACCCCCCGGCCCCGCAATCTGGTCCTTTCGCTAAAACAGCCCACTGGGCTGTTTATTAACGCTCAGTCCCCTCTCTAACAATTAGCTACCCTTTATACACATCTTTTGATTTGAGTTAGTGGTATTAATGTGAACGACGCTGGAAGCGTCAAATTCCAATAGCCACAGTTACGTCTGTGGTAATAAAATATGACCTGTTCCAACACCGGAGGTGTTGAATTTCAATGATTATAGGGATTTATTTAAAGAAAACGAACGCAAGATATAGGGTCCGATACAATTGTTTTATTTAGCAAATTAGTAAATTTACATTCGCTGCTAAATTGAATAAATATGTCAACCTATACCCAGATTCTTTATCAAATTGTATTTGGAACCTATGACTATGCTCCATTTCTGAATTCTGAAAACGAAAACATACTTTTCTCCTATGTAGCAGGTATACTGAAAAAGAAATCCTGCCATTCATACATTGTTGGTGGGGCAAGTAATCACATTCATATCATTACACATATTCATCCGACAGAGGCTCCAGCATTTTTAGTTAAGGATATTAAACTTGCAAGTCATAAAATGATATTAGATAATCGTGAGTTGTTTTCTCACTTTACAGGATGGCAAGTTGGTTACGGTGGCTTTACATATCATATTTTTTCAAAAGAAAAACTTATTAGATATGTAGAAAACCAAAGAACTCACCATAAGATTTTCTCATTTAAGGAAGAATTAAAAGAGTTGTTGAACGAACATTCTGTGGATTATAATGAAGATTACCTTATAATATAAACATATTCAACACCCTCTGGGGTTGCCAGACAACTTTTGAATCGATCACGGACGTGACCGTGGCTATTGGAATTTCCACCCCTGCAGTCAGGCCCCTCGCTAAAATTAGCCAAAAGGCTAATTTATTAACGTTCGGGCCTCTCAGACATTATTTTCAAATGAAATCCCAGACTTCTTACTCAAACAAAATTATAACAAAATAAAAAAAGATGTGTATAAAGGGTAGAACAATTAGAGGGGGGGTGTAATACACTGAATGATAGGTAGTTTTCCCTTCTTAACTAAGTAGAGAGGGTGATCAAGGGGGTGTGTACAAGTGATTTAGAAGCAGGAAAGGGATAAATGTATCTAAGCCAGAAACAATGTTGCTTCAGCAAATACTCTCTCAAACCAGTAATCAACTTTTTTTGACTGAGGAAAGTCAAAAATCGGAAAAGGGTTTTCATGGTTATATGCATATGGGAAATCCAATACATCAACGATATTTTTCTTATCAAAACTACCAAGAGTTGAAATTACTCCTCTACAAGGTATAACAGAATCTTTCAATAATGATATTGAATGGATCTGATCACGCAGCTTAATTAAGATGTTCTCCCTGAAAGTTTTAAACCTTCCAAGATCAATCATTGACCTGAAAGCCATTCCGATCTGGCTAGTATGCAGAAAATCTACTAAAGGACTTTTACCGGTAAGCGTTTTTTCAAAATCATTAAGGTAATAACTATGTACCCTGTCGAATGCAAGACTGTCCATGATTAATTTTGAAGAGCCTTGCATATTGCTGAATACCGACCCTCCGCAGAAAATAAAAAGCTTTGATTGAGAAAAAAGCTTCTCAGGATTTCCCATTAAAATTATTTCTGCAAGAAAAGCACCTATAGAGTAAGCGAAAATATTAAAATTGGCAGTTCGGGGTATAATCTCATGTTCTCCATTTCTCACACCTGAAAGTAGTTTTACAATATCAGATGACGTCTGGTATCCTGATTTAAAAAACCTCATAGGGTCCTCTGTGAGACGGTTGCTGATAGCGATATTGGCAAAACTCGACATATTTATCTCCCCGAGAGAAGAATTCCGGTACTTCATGAAAGGAATCATCGCTCTTGGATCTTTCCAGGATAAGGGCGATCTGTTTATATGAAATGAAATAGGAAATAGAATGACATAGCTGTCAGTAAACTGTGCAAGGTAATAAGCCCAGACCAGGTATTTTACCCAACTTCTCTCATTAAGACCATGAAGTAACAGAATTACTTTATCACTTCCTTTATTTCCGGGAGTAAAAACAGGATATGAAAAGGAACGGTTTTCATTAATAAGTGTATCGGTTTTATTTGAAAATTCATTTAATGGTACTTCCGACTGGAATAAGATATTATGAATTTTAATATCTGAATCAGGTATGGAAATTTTTTCTTTATCAATTGAGAAGACAGATTTAAGCTCATTAAAGGTTTTAGTATACTCCATTTTTTTTGATAAAGTATTATTTATATGCAAAGGAAGCAGTGACAATAACAACAGACAAATTTTTGTGGCGGATGATAATACGAAGTGATAAAACTTCAAAATATGGGATGTAATTCTGTTATCTGTGACGGAATTCTACTTCTTGTAAAGAGGCGGAATTCATTTTAGCTGGATTTAAAGTTAGAAAATACTTAATTTTACATTAAGTTATCAGCAAACAAATGGTCGATTTCCAAAAACCTGTCCATCCATATTTATATGAAAAGCAAAATATCATACGTCTGATACTTTTTACAGCGCTTTTTGCTTTGGTTTTTATCAACGCTTATTCTCCCTTTGGCGCGGACAGATGGTATAATCTTACAAGACTTGAGTTTTTTACATATTCCAGCCTGACTATACTTATAGGAGTACTTGTTGTTGTAATAAGCCGGATCATGATGTACTATGTGTGTAAAAGGCATACTATTAATATATGGCAATACCTGCTATGGATCTTTGCTGAAATACTTTCAATGGCTCTCACCTATGCCCTGTTCGAAAAATTATTTCTGAAAGATTCCAGGCTGTTTACCGATCTCCTGAAAAATTCTTCACGAAATACTGCTCTTGTTCTGTTATTGCCATATTCAATTTTATGGCTTTATTTTTCATGGCAGGATAAAAAGGAACAGATAGAGAGGCTGGCAGATCTTCCTCCTTTTTCGGAAAATTCAAGAAACATGATCCCTTTTTATGATGATAAAGGTATCCTGAAGTTCTCAATTAAGAAGGAGAATCTGCTTTATCTTGAGTCAGCTGAAAACTACGTAAACATCTGCTATCTCAATAAAGGTAAAGTATCGAAATACCTGCATCGTGATACTCTAAAAAAAATTGAAGAGAACTTCTCAGGCACAGAAATCATAAGGTGCCATAGATCATATATGGTTAACTTTGAAAAAGTTAAAGTTATCCGAAAGGATAGAGACGGTCTGAAGCTTGAGTTTGATAATCCGACTGTTACAGATATTCCTGTCTCAAAAACTTATGTCAATACCGTAATGCAGACTTTCTCGAAATATTGCCAGACAGTTGATCTCAGCTAACCGTTTTCACATTATAGATTTTGTTTATCAGAATGAAATGTTACTTTTGAAATGATAAAATATTTCCTGAAAGATGAATATTCTCATTCTGGGATCGGGAGGCAGGGAACATGCACTTACCTGGAAACTTGCCCAAAGTAAAAAGGTCAATAAGATTTTTATTGGTCCGGGCAATGCCGGAACCTTTGAATCAGGCACAAACCTGAAGCTCAACCCTGAAAACTTCACTGAAGTTAAAACCGCTGTTTTACAAAACAAAATAGATATTGTAATTGTTGGACCTGAAGCTCCGTTGACAATGGGAATTCATGATTTTTTTGTGAACGATATCGCCCTTAGAAACATACCAATAATTGGTCCTGATAAATCCGCTGCACAATTGGAAGGGAGCAAAGATTTTGCAAAAGCTTTTCTTACCCGTCATAAAATTCCGACTTCTGCCTATAAAAGCTTTGATAAGACATCGCTGAAAGAAGCTCGCGCTTTTCTAAGGACAGTTAACCCACCTTATGTTATAAAAGCAGATGGTCTCGCGGCGGGGAAAGGCGTGGTAATAGTTGATGATATTTATGAAGCTGAGAAAGAGGTCGAAGCAATGCTGGACGGTAAATTTGGAGCGGCAGGCCAAAAAGTTGTTATTGAACAGTTTCTTAAGGGAATAGAAATATCGGTCTTTATTATTACTGACGGATTTACATATAAATTATTGCCGGAGGCAAAGGATTACAAGAGAATAGGAGTGGGAGATACCGGACTTAATACCGGGGGAATGGGAGCAGTTTCACCTGTACCTTTTGCGGATAAAGAGTTTATGAAAAAGGTGAAGCAGAGGATAATCAATCCAACGATGAAAGGATTATCTGATGATGGAATTATATATAAAGGATTTATTTTCTTCGGTCTGATAAATGTAAAGGGTGATCCATATGTGATTGAATATAATGCCAGATTGGGTGATCCGGAATCGGAAGTAATATTACCAAGAATAAAGACGGATTTATTCGAGTTGATAGAAGGGGTTGCTAAAGGAGATCTTGCTAAGAGAAAAATTGAGATTGATGAAAGATTTGTAACGACGGTTATGCTAGTCTCAGGGGGTTATCCCGGAACTTATGATAAAGGCAAATCTATTCATGGACTGAATAATATTAAAGGAAGTGTACTTTTTCACGCCGGCACAAAGAGGGAGTCTGATAAAATAGTTACTTCCGGAGGGCGCGTTCTTGCAGTCAGCTCCTGGGGATATACAATGAAGGAGGCGCTTAATACATGTTACAGGAATGCAGGTTTGTTAGACTTTGAAGGCATTTATTACAGGACTGATATTGGATTTGATCTATAAAGCAAATGCTTCTAAGAATATTCAAAGGAACCGGTCCCGGAGTAATATTTCTGATAATTATTACTCTTATTACTGTCTGGATCAGTGCGATTCTTAATCAACGGTTACACCCTAGGTTTATCTATGAGACAGACCCTATGCCTCTTTATGGATTTATGAAGTTCCTGTTACACAATAATCATAGTCTTGGAGTAATTCTCTCCTTTTTGATAGTATCCCTGATGGCGTTCCTTATGGTAAATTTCAACACAACAGTTTTTTTTATAAATGAAAGGACTTTTCTTCCTGCATTGATTTATGTTTTGTTTGGCGGGTTTTTTCCTGACCATCAGCTTCTGAATCCGGTTCTTCCGGCCTCAATTTTTCTTATGCTGGCTATCATTAGAATTATAGATAGTTATCATAAAACCGGGACGGCATACAATTATTTTGATGCGGGGATTCTGATAAGTACCGGCAGTTTGTTCTATGCGAACCTGATATGGTTTGGATTACTCGTGATAATAGGGATTGCACTGCTAAGGACAGGTAACCTGAAAGAAATTGTAATTTCAATTATTGGACTTTTAACTCCGTATCTTATTACTTTTGGTATTTACTATGTGCTCGGAAAAGACACAGTCGCTCTGATGAAGCTTTTAGGAAATAACCTATTCACAAAGGCCATATATTTCCCTTTCCCGAGGGTGACAATAGTGGCTTTGGTCTTTAGTGTTGCATTTATACTTGTCAGTATAATTCAACTGATTAAGCATATGAACACTAAAAAGATAAAATCGCGCAAAACATTTTCACTTCTGATATGGACCTTTTTAATCTCGCTAGTAGTTTATTTTGCACTCCCTTCGGCTTCAGTAGAGATAGTATGGCTGACAAGCATACCAGCCAGTTATTTCCTGACTCACTATTTTGTAATTGTAAAAAAGAAACTGATACCTGAAATTTTCTTTTATCTTTTATTTCTTTTTGTTTTGCTGATACAGATATGGTACCTTAGATGATGTGATTACTTTATCATTGAGACTACTCCGACACCTGATCCCTGCTGTCCGTTTGTGAAGTCATAACTTATCTGATAGATTCCACTTTTCTGGCATTCAAAATCAACATAAGAAAATATTTTACCGGTTTTCTTATTGAATGAAGAGAGGATTAGTTTATTGGTGTCATCTTTAATTGCGAGGATCAGCTGACCTTTGGAATTCTCTGCATTGCACATTGTAAACCGGTATTTGGTATTCTTCCAGAGCGACATATTAGCTTTGAACCTTAAGTCATTCTGAGCTCCGGCTTTCCCGAGCTGTATCCTGAAATCTTTCAGGTATTTGGCGTTGGCCCCGGCATTTATAGCACAGTTACTTATCAAGGGATCTGTGACCTGTCCAAATGACAGGAACCCGAAAGTAAATAAAATGGTCAGAGTTATAATGGTCTTTTTCATTCTAATTATTTAAAATTAGCCGGTCCCTGATATTCTTGGTAATTTCGATAACACCTTTTAGTTGTTCTTTAGACATCGTGACGACACTTGTTTCGGTCTGTTTAATTGTCAGACCGCCATCTTTTTCCACACTTACAGGATCTCCCTGAGTGTAAGTAATTCTTATGTCACGATATTTATCTTTAATATCCTGCATATCTTTGCAAAGACTGGTGAATTCCGCATCGCGGTTGCAGTAGGGACTGATAAGAAGCAGAAGATCATTTAAAATTATTTTCTGCTCTCCGATCCTGTCACTAAGCATCTTATTGGGATAGACGTTCACAACCTGAGTTGCCAGGTATTGGCCCTCGATCCAAACCCCAATGATCATAAGAGCTGAAAGTTGACCCCGATCATTACTACGTAAATAATTATCTATTTTATTATATGAATCGACTGAAATGAAAAGGAGAGAGTCAAGGTTTGATTTATTCTTTGACAGTCTTTTTATTGCTTCGAAATCAAAAAACTGACCGACTTTAATATCCTCAGCAATTTTCCTTATCGATGAGAGTACATCAAGGGAAGAACCTGTTTTTTCGTACATATTCAGATACCCCAGATCAGCCCCAAGAATACCCAGTTTAAGTGCCTTATCAAAATTTGTGCTTTGTCTGTTGGCATCAATTGATTCAGCAAGGTAGTTCTGAGAAAAAGGAACCTGGAGTGTCTGCAATAGATTTGCAATCTCAACAGGTGATGAAATATTCTTTGAGATATCAGCAATTGCTTCAGGACTTAATTTTTCAACTTCCGAAACAGGAATTGAATCAGATTGTGGAAATACGAACTCAGATGTTTTGCTTTTTGAATTCCTGCATGAGAAACCAAAAAACACGATAATAAGTAATGATAGTACTTTTCCTTTCATTTAGGATGATGGGTAAGTTAAAACAAAAATACAAAAAAACTTATTAACAATCTATTAAAAAACTAATTTCGGAATTTTAAATTTTCGAAAAACCTAACTGCTCTGCCTAGCAAATCAAAATAAAGCGTCAGATAAAAAAAGATTGAGCTAAGGAGGACGAACGAAATATTAAACACAAAGGTATCAGTTTTTAATCCAAAAATATATTTTGAAGGGGCATAAAAATGTGTTCTGAAATCAAAGAATCCTCTCTTGTAAGGGTCAAGATATATAGGATCAGTATTCTGTACTAGAGAGTTATTATAAACAAGAATTTTTTTCCGTTCATAAGGCTTGGTTACAATTTCAAGAAGTTTATAATTATAATAATCATCCTCAAGTTTCTTCAGCTTTAAATCATTCATATTGTAAAAAATATCTCTCCTGTCGCTTGCTGAATTAGAAATTCTGCTGCATGTCTTGTCGAGTCTGTTGAGATATTTTGTAAGGGAATCAGCAACTCCGGGATTGAATTCATATGGTGTCAGATCCGAAATATAATAGAATGAAGGAATATGATAGACTGCAGCCATTTTTTCCAATTCATTTTTGAGAAGCAGGAGTTTACTGAACTTACGGGTAGTTTTTTTTATAAGAAGATCTTCGTTGTTGCCGATGTTTTTAGGGTTACTCCTGAATTCAAACAGAGTAGTCTCGAGAGCATCACGTAAAGCTTTAATTCTATGAACCTTATTGAAGTCAGCCTCACTGATTTCCTTTTGAAGTTCATAAAATGTCTCACCTTTCTTTGTAAATTGAGTCTGACTGTATTTGTTATCTTTAAACTGAGTCACAATTAGCGCTTCATAAGTCCACCTTGTGGGCATCAATTCAGCAATAAGGGGCACTTTATCAACATTGCCTATTTTCCTGTTCAGTTTGTCAAAGGAGAACATAGCTCCGCTGAGTACCATCATCGGGATAATCAAAAGTGGTATAACAATGTATATCGTAATGGCCGAATTAAAAGATGCTGATATATTCAGCCCAATCATATTGGCACAAAATGCTGTTGTAAATAATGCCAGCCAGTAATGGAAATACAACCCTTTTATTCCAAGAACCGGATTGGCAATTGAAACAAAAAGCAGCATCTGTATAGAAGAAATAAATATAAGAATTGCGACTTTTGAAAGAAGATAGCTGTTACGGCTAAGATTAAGGAATTGCTCTCTTTTAAGTATTTTCCTGTCGCGGAAAATCTCTTCCGCACTGATTGTCAAACCCAGGAAAAGGGCAACGATCAGGCTCATAAAAATGTAAATAGGGATATTTTCATTTTCCGAAAAAATGTAAACATTAGAATCAGGGTCAGGAATATACCTTATAATGAATGAGAGAATAAATCCCAGGATCGGAGCTTCAAGCAATGTTAGCAGAACATATTGACGATTTGAAATTTTACTCTTGAGATCTCTGGAAAAATAGATCCGGAATTGTTTCAACAGGCTGGGTCTCTGGAGATTTTTATGTGGAGGCTCTTTAATTTCAGGAACTTGTACAAAAGGCTGCTTAGAATTAAATGCATTTGACCATTCATTTGGTTTGACTTTCCGTTTTTCAGTATATTTTCCGAACTCGTCTACAACCTGCGTTTCAATAATATTAAAGATGGTTTCGGGATTCACATTCCCGCACGACGGGCATTCTCCCTGATTTGAGTTGATCTGGGCATCGAGGGTTTTAAAGTAAATCACAGAATCGACCGGATTACCAAAATATGCCATACAACCCCCCTGATCGAGGATAACAACTTTATCAAACATCTTGAATATCTCCGACGATGGTTGATGAATGACAGTAAATACCAGTTTCCCTTTAAGTGTAAGGTCACGCAGAAGGTCCATCAGGTTTTCTGAATCTCTTGAGGATAGTCCGGATGTTGGTTCATCAAGAAACAAAACCAATGGTTCCCTGATCAGTTCCAATGCAATATTCAACCTTTTTCGCTGTCCGCCACTGATTACCTTATTAAACGGAGAACCTACTTTTAATTCTCTTTTTTCCAGCAAACCCAGATTTGACAAAGTGTGATCAACCAGTTCACCTATTTCCTTCCTGGTTTTATCACTGAAGCACTGACAAGCTGCATAAAAAAGATTTTCAAATACTGTCAGATCTTCGATAAGCAAGTCATCCTGAGGTACATATCCAAAAACACCCTCGAGTCCTTTATTTTCCCTTCCAACATCTAATCCGTTTATCTTTACACTGCCTGAGGATGGTTTCTGAATTCCAATCATCAGGTTCATTAATGTTGTCTTTCCCGAACCGCTTGCACCCATTATTCCGATAAGCTTTCCCTCCTCAACTGAGAAACTTACATTATCTACTGCTGCATGACCCTCCCTGAATTGATAGGTGAGATTTTCGACTGTGAATGAAATTTTATGGATTATTATATCAGAGAGGAAACTTGAACTGATGTCGCTATAGTAGATAGAATGTCCTTGTTGTGATTTTATTGAGCCTCCCTTGGCAAAGGTATAGACCTGATCTGATCTTATCGGCAAACCATTAAGATATAACTGATCATTTGATATATACTTTACAAAATAAAGGTCAACACTTGCTACTCTCAGAATGATTATTTTTGTATTCTGATAACCGGTAAGCATTTTTCTGCACAAATCACACTTTTCGTCTCCTGGTGTGAGAACCAGAATTGCAGAATTATTCAGATCTTCGGAATTATCATTTTTCACGAATTGTTCGATTGCTGCAAATTCTGTTACCGATATTTTGAACACTTCAGCGACTGTATTTATTATATTCATCCTCTGAAGTGTAAACTGCCGGTCAGTATTAACAAGTTCATAAAGCCGCATCAAAACGACTACCTTCTGTTCCTGGTTAAGAGTACGGTTGATCTTTTTGCATATACCAAGGATCTTTACAGAATCTTTTACAGATGGGGCGGATGGCTCTTTAAGCATTAATTGTTCCATAACAGGGCCGGCATGCTCATCAAACAGGGCAAGATATTCCTGAACGGTTTCCCTGGTAAGTTGTTTATTCAGAAAGCCTGAAACATACTCGCGTTCCTTCAAAAGAATCCCCCTGTCCTGCTTTACAATCAGGGCAAATAATTCCATTAATGCCTTTAGAATCTCCTCACTCATAAATTAGCTGCGAAATTCAGCGTTCCTAAGTACCGAAGTTATAAAAAACTATTTCTTTATTATCATTGGTTAAATAAATTTTATTTCTGTCCAATCCGGAACAAACATAGCACATATAACAAGATATAGATAATAACTTGCTATTCTCCGGATTATTGCCAATGCCCGGGCAATATGACCCTCATCTGATGGAGCTGCCGGGCAAAGATCAGATAATGGTCATGTTGTGTAAACCTGCTTATTATTAATTATTTACCAAGATCATTTAAATAGACCTGAAAGGATAAAGATTAAAATATTTAAATTCAAATGAAATAAGTTAAATCATCAGGCGGGAAAAAATTTCTCAATCCTGAAGTGGTTCTTTTTCAGTATTTTTGATAATTATTTAAATTTAAAGTATAAGTATGAAACCAGGGAAATTAGTAATTATACTGTTATTGCTGACTATAGCAGTATTAAAAAACAACAATGTCTATGGACAACCATCAGGCAGGGAGGTACAGAATTTTAATTTCGACTGGAAATTTTGCAAAGGTGACATAGCCAATGGCCAGGATCCTGGATTGAATGATTTGGGCTGGCGTAAATTGGATCTCCCTCACGACTGGAGCATTGAAGGTCATTTCAATAAAAAATTTTCAAGTTCCACAGGATATTTACCAGGAGGTATCGGATGGTATCGTAAATCTTTCACAATTTCTGCCAATGAGAAAAACCGTAAAGTATTTATCAGTTTTGATGGCATTTACAACAATAGTGAAGTCTGGATTAATGGAACCTATCTGGGTAAAAGGCCGAACGGATATATCTCATTTCAATACGATTTAACCCCTTACATTAAACCGGGGAAAGAAAATCTCATAGCTGTCAAAGTGGACCATTCAAAATATGGAGATTCGCGCTGGTATACAGGTTCGGGTATTTATCGCGATGTTAAACTTATTTTAACCTCTCCATTACATATTAAGCAATGGGGCATTTCAACTGTAACGAAAGATGTATCTGCTGAAAAAGCCTCACTCAATATTGAAGTCAGCGTTATAAATGAATCAGGAAAAAAATCTGAGATAACAGTTTCAAATTATTTGTTATATGCGGCAGATACCGTGAAAAAAGCAACACAAAAAATATCAATGGATGGTTCTTCCTCCAGGATCATTTCTCAGAATATGGATATTTATGGTCCAAAACTATGGGACATAGATAATCCTAACCTTTATTCATTGATTACAGTAGTGCAGGACAGTGATATGCTTGACAGTCAGAGCACCCATGTGGGTTTCCGAAGTATCAGGTTTGATGCGGACAAAGGATTTTTTCTTAATGGCAAGAACATGAAACTGAAAGGAATATGCATGCACCATGATGCAGGAACACTCGGTTCCGCAGTTCCCCGCAAGGTGATCGAAAGAAGGTTAAACATACTAAAAGAGGCAGGTTGTAATGCAATCCGGACAAGCCATAATCCTTTCTCATCTGATTTCCTTGAACTTTGCGATGAAAAGGGATTTCTTGTTATCGGCGAAGCTTTCGATGAATGGGAACTTCCTAAGAGAAAATGGATTGAGGGTTGGAATGTAGGAATCCCGGGGAAAGACGGATATTCGGAAAATTTTAAAGATTGGGCCAAAACTGACCTGAAGGATATGATTATGAGAGATCGTAATCATCCTTCGATTATCATGTGGAGCATTGGAAACGAAATAGACTATCCAAATGATCCGTATACGCATCCGGTTCTGAACACCGAAGCGAATCCTCAGTCGTGGGCAAAGTATGATGCAAAACTGCCAAATGCTGACCGTTTGGGTGAAATAGCGAAGGAACTTGTTGGTGTAATAAAACAAATAGATACATCAAGACCAGTTACTGCCGGTCTGGCTTCAGTTTTAATGTCTAATGAATCGGGTTATGCCGGAGCGCTTGATGTGACCGGATATAATTATCAGGAATTCCGGTATGCTGCTGATCATCAGAAATATCCTAAGCGTATCATTTACGGGAGTGAAAACGGGATGAGCCTTGAAGCATGGGAGGCTGTTGACGGTAACGATTACGTACTCGGACAGTTTCTTTGGACCGGGTTTGAATATATGGGTGAAGCAGGACAATTCCCAAGTCGGCACAGCACCTCCGGGATTATAGATCTTGCCGGAAACAAGAAGCCGGAATTTTATTTTCGTCAGAGCTTGTGGAGCAACAAACCGATGGTTTTTATCGGAACAACCGATCATTTAACAGAAGATGATGCAGCTGATTTATGGGCACATAAAATGGTCGATCCTGTGTGGAACTGGAAACCGGGACAACAAGTAATAGTTAATGTTTTTACAAATTGCGAAGAAGTTGAATTATTCCTGAATAACAGGTCGCTAGGTATTAAAAAGATGGCAGATTTTAAAAACAGGACTATCACCTGGGAAGTGCCATTTGAGGAGGGTAAATTGAGAGCTGTTGCACGGATATCCGGTAAAGAGCTGACATCATATGAATTGAATACAACCGGCAAACCGGTAAGGATTGTTGCAAAAAGTGATGTTATAAATCTGAAAGCTGACCTACATGATCTTACAAATATCTTTTTGGCTCTCTGCGATGAGGCTGGTAATGTTGTCTATTCCGCTGAGAATGAGATAACTTGTGAAGTAACCGGTCCTGCAAGAATTCTTGGAATGGAAGATTCGAATCCAAAGAATATCGAGTATTATAAGGATAATAAGCAGCATGCTTATCATGGAAAATTGCTGATATATCTACAATCGCTTGATAAGCCCGGGAAGGCTGAAATTAAATTGTCTTCACCTGGATTGAAGGGAACAACACTGGAAATAGATGTAATTAAATAAACATAATTTAAATCTGACCTGAGGGGCTTCCGGTTGAATCATCATATTCTACCATTCAGCTAGATATTCTGACCACTCTGCATAATATATTTTTTTTAGGTGCCGGTCTGCTTTTCCTTTGATCTTAATTTGATATCTAACTTTAAAAATTAATACTATGAAAAAGAAATTGAATTCAGGTTGTGCGGGAATACTTATAAGCCTGCTGATTATTGTACCTTCTATTGCAAAAGGTCAAAGCGAAAGAGCAGTTGAAAAGAAGTATTTAAGTGAACTGCCGAAAGTCCAAATGGCTAAAACAGTACAGAAATACAGGATGACTGCTATCTATACAAACCGGGATCTATACGGGAATTTTACAGGAAAAACCATGGTTTCCGGCGATTATACACGAGGGCTGCCAGGCGATAGTTCTATGTGGAATAATGTTTATATCTCATCGTCAAACAATTTTTCTGATGCTTTCCCTACCGGAACAAAACAGGAATATATGGAAAACTTCAGATATATTCCTTCAGATAAGATGATGGAAGAAAAGTCATTTAAGAGTTTTCCTAAATCGGTTGAAAACGTATTTGCCAGAAACCTCATATGGGATATGATGTCGGCAGATATCTTTGCATGGAATTATTATGACTCATTGAAGTTGAATGTACCCTATATAATTCCGGATATAAAAGGTGAGTTTAATATGGCTGATATTGGGAATTATTCTCATAATAAAATAGTATTATGCTGGAGGGGGATATCAGAGATAAATGGCCAGTTATGCGCTTTAATCGAATTCAATGCAATTGATAATAAGTTAGAAATAACCATGGACATGATCAAGACAAAGGGAACTGAACAGTACTGGGGATCTATTCTGGTATCAATTAAAACCAAGAATATTGAACACGCAGATATGTACAGCGGAACAATACAGGAGATTGAGGTTAAAGGGATGAAAGACAAATTTCTTATGAAAACCATAAGAGAGCTGGAAATCAGGAGAATTCAATAAGGAACCATTAAATTTGCTGAGATGAAAACACCTGGACTCTATAATGTTCTCAATCTGCGGAAACCCGTTTCGCACATCACTTTTCTTATTTTTTCTTTACTGGTGACTTTTATTATTGGTATAACAGGGAAATATGGAACCCCCCGCGGGACATTCTCAATTGGTATTCTTATCATGTTATTTGTCCAACTTGAAGTCTTCATATATTTAGGGACAAGGTTATTCGCTGATTTGAACTTTGACAGAAGTCCCGGGGAAATTACCCGGATCGTGCTTTTCAGGTTTTTGATCTTTCTGGCCGGTTGTCTGGCGTTTTCTATGGTCCTCTTTATCCTCTTGCAATATGCAGGATTCTGGATAAAAGGAGAAGATCTTTCGATGGTGGTTAATAATTTTATTCATTATAGTATCCGTATCTGGTTCAAATCGACAATTGCAGGATTATCTTTTGGTGCTATAATATTTATTATAATGCTATGGCAGGCTTCCTTAAAGAGAGAGCAGAAGCTAAGAGAGGAAAAACTTATCTTTCAGAATGAAACATTAAAGAACCAGGTTAATCCTCATTTCCTTTTTAATAGTTTGAATACACTTTCGGCATTGATAGTTACCCAGCCGGAAGTTGCTGAAGAATTTATTCACAGGTTGTCATCAATTTACCGCTATATTCTTGAGAACAGTTCCAAAGACAAAGTACCGCTTAGAGTAGAATTATCATTTATCGAAGATTATTTTTACTTACATCAAATACGCGATGATGGGAAAATTGAGCTCGGAATAAGAGTCGATGAAACTGATAATTCTGAAATTCTGCCGGTATCCCTGCAGATTCTTGTTGAAAACTCAATCAAGCATAATAAGGCAACCAGAGAAAGTCCGTTGAAAATTTTAATTTACATTGAAAATAATCATGTTATTGTAAAAAACAACCTGCAGAAAATGGCAGCGCAATTAAATTCGACACAAACCGGGTTAAAAAATCTTGCTCAACGTGTAAATCTTATTACAGGGAAAGTCCTTATCGTTGAAGAAACAAATACTGATTTTATTGTTAAAATACCATTGCTTTAATGAATATACTGATAATTGAAAATGAAAAACCTGCTGCCGATAGGTTAGTCAGTTTATTAATGAAAATTGATAATTCAATAACTATCCTGGGTGTAATTGAAACTGTTGAAGAAGCGATAAACAGACTTCAGGAAAAGCCACAACCGGATCTGATCCTGATGGATATCCAGCTCGATGACGGACTATGTTTTGAAATTTTCGAAACAGCTAATATAGATATCCCGGTAATTTTTACTACTGCTTACGATGAGTATACACTTAAGGCCTTCAAGGTGAATAGTATTGATTATCTCCTGAAACCAATCGATGAGGGTTTGCTTAAATCGGCTCTGGCTAAATTTAAAAAACTTTATGCTGACAATGATCCATTCAAAAAAGACTTTAAGCAACTCATGTTTGAGATCAGGAATCAACATAAATCGAGGTTTCTTATTAAAATTGGTGAAAAGTATAAATCGGTACCAGCCGGAGAAATCAGCCATTTTTACATAAATGAACGGAGTGTTTTTCTAAATGATAATCAGGGTAAAGATTATGGGGTTGATTATTCTCTCGATCAGTTACAGACCTTGCTTGATCCTCGTAAATTCTTCAGAATTAACCGTGAATGTATTGTCAATATTGAAGCTATTGCTCTTATGTACAGTTACTCTTCAAGCAGGTTACAGCTTACACTGAAGGAGAAGGAAAAAAGTGATTTATTCGTTGTAAGCCGCGATAAAGTTGCTGAATTTAAGAGATGGATCGATAAATAAAGTTCAACTTAATATCGATCCAGCCACCTGTATTTTCTTGTACTGTCACCGAATTTCAGCGCGACTGTCAATTCATGAGTTCCATATGTCACGGTTTGAATCTCGTTGAGAGTAAAATCGATAGCATATCCAAAATACAAAGCAGCCCATTTAGAATGGTCAGGGATATATCTAAACCTTATGTTAGCTATCAAACCTCCATCGGTTCTGTATGTTAATCCTGCCCATAATTTCTCAATATAGATGTATGTAAACCCAATATCAGCCTGGGGTCTAAACTGCTCTGATATTTTAATGAGTACCGAAGGTTCGAGCTCAGTTCTGTTTCCAGATGAGAAATTATAGGATCCAAACGTATAAAAATGCCTGTCCATCCTGAAATTCCTGTATGCATAATCACCAATTTTGACAGCGGCGCCAAACAATTGCTGGGCGGAAAAACCAAAGTCGAATCTGGGATTTAAAAGATAAATTCCAAAATCAACATCCGGGACAAATATTCCTCTCCGCAAATTATTAGTTAACCATGGTTCATTCGTGTCTTCAAAACTTAGTTCATTTGCATTAATAATAAAGTGGTATCCGGTAAAAGCCAGACCCAAAGATAGTTGAATAGATTTCTGAAGCCACATGTGATATGAATAGGTTGCCTGGAAACCGGTTCTTTGAATAAGTCCGTTCTTGTCGCTGAAGATATAGCCCCCTAAGCCTACCTTCCCATCGTTTTTTGGTGTGAAAACTGTTTGGTTAAAAATAGTCTTTTTAATTTTATAGCCTCGTTTAAGTATTCTGGTTTGCCAGCTTATGGAATAAGTCCTGGGTGCACCTGAGTAGCCAACCCATTGTTCCCGTGCAGTTATGTTAAAGCTGGTATATCCGTCACTACCTGCTTGTGCAGGGTCGATCAGAAATTTATTATAAAGGTACTGGTCATATATAGGTAGTTGCTGGGCAAATGATGTCTGCCCAATAACAACAAATATCAATATATAAACCAGCCTTTTCTCAACTATTAAAATGTTTTTTTTCATCTTACAATTGTTATTTCTCCAACAATTGGTTTTGATGCATTATGCAAATTAATGACATAATGATATGAGTCAATTGGCAAATTAACGCCATTACTTTTTCCATCCCACTGATGAGGGTAGCCTCGTTCTGATTTCCACACTGACTGACCCCATCTGTTGTAGATTGTGATTTCAACATTCGGATAAGCATGGATATTACCAATATCCCAGACATCATTAATAAGATCACTGTTGGGAGAGAAAGCTTCAGGAATTTTCAGGATAAGTTGTTTTGGTTCGCTCAGAACAACATTTGCTGATGCCACTGAAGTACATCCATTTACAGTGATCGACAGGTTATTGTATTTTCCTGTTGGAGCTGTTAATGTGGATCTTCCACCGGCAACAGTAACATTGGTGAAACTGCCTGTACTATATGAGATTGTATAGGTTCCGTCAGGAACATTGGTAAAGGTAAAGTCTATTTTTCCATCGTCGCTGAATGTAACAGCATCCGTGCCAGAAGCGGTAAGGGTTGGTATCGGACTTACAAACACCTGCCCTGATCTCACCGGCCCCAGGCATCCGTCTGTAGAACGTTCCTGCACTTCCAGTAAATAAGTGTTTGAGGCATTCCAGGTATGAACAAATTCATTGGAAGTAAACCCGGCCTGAACTACCCCATCAATCCACCATGAATAAGTTGACCCTGGATTAGAATCAACCTTATAATGTCTGAACTGTCCGGTACATACATTATCCGGCATAGTTATCTGCCCTGCCAACCTGAAGGCAGGGAACAGAACTATGCCAGATAATAATATATACAGGTACCTTTTAAGCATCTGTTTTCATCCTGACCAACTAATTGTGATAAATGGGAGATGTGACCGGGCGCGGTGTTATAGTGACATTCTGTATTGCAGGCCTGGTTGAGGTACATCCGTTGGCATTATGATAATTAACACTTACTGAGTAAGGTCCGGAACCGTTCCAGGTTACAGTTACAGTATTATCAGTGGAAGTTCCCCCTGCTGTTACAAGTCCGCCCATTGTTACCCACGTATAGTTGTTCATGCCAGGTTCAGTTGTATAAACTACATCTGCAGTTCCGAAACAGACTGGATTGACTGTTGGTGTGATAGTTGGTACCGGCAATGGATTAACCGTTACCACAACTGTAATCGGAGTTCCGGTAGTAGCATTAGTAGTAGGAGTGATAGTGTAGGAAACAGTTGCTACAGAAGTTGTGGTGTTGGTCAGCGCCTGAGCAATTGTTGACCCGGCTCCATCAGAGAATCCGGATGCTGTTCCGCTTGTCAAAGAAGCTGTCCAGGCGAATGTAGTAGTTCCGGTGCTGCTTGATAATGCAATATTTGTTGCAGTACCACTGCAGATAGCTTCAGAAGCAGGTGTTGCTATTACATCAGCTCTCTCATTTACAGTAACCACAACCTCCTGATGTGGTCCATCGCACCCTGCAGCATTTCTTTCTACTACGGATAGAGTATAAACTCCTGTGATATTCCAATCTACTGTAATATTGTTTCCGGTTCCGTTTATTCTCCATTCAGTCCCGGAAGTACCTGGTGTTACAGTCCAGGTATATGTGGAACCAGGAGTAGCTGTAACTAAGTATGGTTCGTTACCTGTAGAAACTGTTTGTATCGGACTTGGATCACTCTGAGCCCATGCTCCACCCGCATATGCAAGTAGTAGGATCAGGAGCGTCCATCTAAGCATTAATAATTTTGGTTTCACAGAAAAAAGATTTTTGGATTTTATCATTTTATCTGTTTCAACTTCTTTCCCGGACCGTTCAGGTCGTATACAGCTTTGTGATAAGCGTTCAGCATCTGGATTGTTGAGCTCCTGCCTGTTGCTCTGGTTAAGCAAGCCGGGCTTTCTTTTTAGTTGTTTCTGTGTGTACATTGTCTTTATGTTTATTTGGTTAATTATTTGGTTTATATCTATCGGTGATAAATGGAAGAGGTAGTTGGTAAAGGTTTAACCGTAATCACTACCGACCCACTGTAGACAGTGCCGCAATGAGATGTCCCTCCATCAATAGCGACAATCCTGTAATAGGTCGTTGCTGTGAGTGCAGGAGGTGAATATGAAAGGATATTTGCATCTGGAATATCAGTCCATGTGGATACATCATGACTGCTTTGCCATTGATATGTATAATTTGGACCCGAACCACCTGAAGCTGATGTTGCCATGAGTGCGGAAGGAACATTACCATTACAAATCTGCTGGCTGTTGGAAACTACAGGTGGTAAAAGCGGCTCCCTGACTACAAGATTCCTTTCCCTTGTGAAACTTGTTTCAATGCAAGTTGGATCAACTGGAGGTTGGTTAAGAGTCGGAAAAGTAACAGATACCCGGTATGAACCGTTTTGAGCAGTTGTTGCATTTGAAATAGTTAGTTGAGATGAAGTTGTCCCTGAATATGCTCCACCGTCTGATAAAAAAGTCCACCCTGACCCGTTATTCCACGACCACTGGTATCCGTTACTGGTTACATTCCCTTCAGTAAATACCTTATAAGTTATGCTTCCTCCATTACAGATGGTCGAATTTACAACTACAGGCGTAAGAGACGTAATAGAGTTTATGCTTAATAAAGCCTGATCAGAACTTATTGTCCCGAATTCATCTGTGATCAAAACCCGGTATTCAGTGCCATTTACATTGTGACCGTTAACACCTATATTGTCAATAGGAAGCAAAGCACTGGTTGCACCGCTTATATCTGAAAAATTACCACCAGGTGGTCTTTGTTGCCATTGGTAGTAAACTATTCCCATAGATCCGTTTACAGCTACCGAAAATTCCACATGGTTTCCGTAACAGTCTGTCTGGGGAAGAGGTTGACTGATAATTGTCAGCGATACAGCAGGTTGTGTGATATTCTCCGGCAAAGGGATGATTTTCTGCCCGCACACAGCAGCAGTCCCGAACACCCAGAACCCGACCCCGAGCAACAGCTTCTTTATATTAATTCTCATCCTCAGGCTGCGGACAGCTTCTAAAATGCTATCAACTATATTTCCTGTGACTTCTATCAAGTGCTAAATTTGCTTTCAGTATAATCGATATAAAATTGCCACCTTCTTTAATTTTATAAATTAAAGAAGGCTATCTTATAACCTAAGATTACTTTTAGGTTTTCTCCACAAAAAGAATACTGCGATTCTTTATTTAAAAGTTTTCTACAATCTAGCCAGATGCATCTAAATAGTTATTCCAGGAACTAAGATAGTTATTTTTTTAATAACTGAAGATTCTTTTTGACCACTTTTTATAATGCTTGTATGAGAGATTGTCTTTTTATATAAATCGATTCAGAATAGTAATATCACATTGTTGTGTTAAAAGGATGAAGATGTCTAACAAAAATCTAACTGTGTCCATCATAATCCGATGAAGCCATAACGAAATTGGACCAGGTTTAATTCATATCCAGATATCATGAAAAGACAAAACCCTCTGAAGCATAAAGCTACGAAGGGTTTTGTGGAGATTAGGGAAATCGAACCTATTGGTATATGTATCAATAAAACAATGAAATAGATATTAATAATCTAGAAAGGTATCCTAATAAGTATCTTATTTTATTATTGAAGGTGATTTTATTATTAAGATAGTTGACTGAAGCAGCTAACCTTTATTAAGTACCCAGCTGAGGATCACAGTGAGCAAAGCGAACTACAATCGTATTTATCAACTCTCCTCTTTCATCCCCTCCCCCGGAGAAGGAGGGGATTATTCAAATTACGGAATTATAATTATCATTTTAAACGTGCCGGGCTTTTTCCTTAAGCCACAGATTAAGAAATAAAAGCCCCCGAAGCTGATTTCCGAGGGCTGACAATCGTTACATTACTACCTGATAGATAAGTAGTTAAAATTTCAAATAATCCTTACCTACTATGCTACGCGATGTTCTGAACACTACTCCGTTAGTCGTTCGGGATTGTTGTAGTGTACGCCAACAGTTGTGTCAGTGCCGGAAATACCTATTATGTATCCTTCCAATTCTATCCCTGCATTCCTTTGGTATTCCATGACCCCGATTCTTTACTCCGATGACCTTGTTATTTACACCTAGATCGGTAACTGTGACATTGGAGAGATCTCCCTCAATCAGGTTATTTTGTGTATCCCAATCCAAAAAAACATTGAAATTCTTCTGTTGGAAATTATTATTCACAAATTTGCAATTTTCATTTATGGACAATAAATAATTGGGGTCATCGGCAGTAACATACCATTCATCACCTCCAATATACCAATAGCAATCAGGTGATGCAGCATCTCCGATAATTGTGTTATTGGTGAATACTCCATTCTTCATTGCATAAGTCTCTACAGGCCAGGCCCCATTCTCCATATCATTAAATGTATTATGATCGCAAAGCATCTGAATCCAGACGGGATTATCAGGATGTGCATACCTCCAGCCGTCCCATATGCCAATACCGGCATTTGCATAATGAATATTGAAGACATTATAATTTATTTCATAATTTCCTGCTTCTTCCCTGACATATTCAAAACCACTATGTTCTTCAGAGCAATTTATATCTATTCCATCATAATTATAAGCAGTGACATTAAATACATTATGCATCATTTTGACCTGTACACCTATGTTCTGATTCACTAAAAGCCCCTGATAATTTCCGGAAAAAACGTTACTCCCTTCCATACCAAAACTGAGATTACCACTTTTACAGCCAAAGACATATAAGCCCCTCCAGAAATTGTTAAACCGGCTGTTCGAAACCTTTGCATCAATATTCCCCCTCATTATAAGCTTATTTCCAACAGGTGCATATACGTCCGGAGCTAACTTGACACCATTATAGTTGATATATGGATAATAATCTACTACTGTCCCGTCCCACATTGTTACATCCTTCTCCAGTAATCCTGTCACTTCAATATTATTGAGGGCAACTCCGATGTATTGCCTGGCTGGTACATAATCTGCAGAATAATCGGAGAATAACAATAAATTCATTTCCACATTTCCAAGCAAAGACAATGTTTCTGTCTGGGTGACCGACAGGTCGCTCATTGTAACATTTCCTCCAATAAAAGAGATCAGGGCAGGCAATTTGTTCTGTAAGGTATTTGATTCAGGAGTCAACCCCGGGAGATTGGTGATTATAGTTTTTCCTATCCCGGAGCCACAAAAAGTCCCTTTAAACTCCCTGATTTCAATCATGCCGATTTTGAATGTGCCCGGCATAAGTTTCACGACACCATTTTTACCATAAGCATTGGCCAGGGCAAAAGCATCCAGCAGGGCCTTTGTGTCATTTGTACCCGGATAAACCTTTACAACATTGCTGCATATCATCAGAGCAGTGTTGCCAGAAAGCTGATCAGCAATCGGATCTGTGTTCAGCATGCCATCTTTGGAGCAAGAAAAGGCCAGGACAGCAAGTAAAATCAAAATAAAACTCAGTTTTTTCATAGCCGAAATATTTTAGTTAAACATGAATCTGAAAAGAGTTAATATTATAGTATAAGTTCGGCTAAAAACATTCTGAGGCACTAAATTATTTTTACAAAAACTTTAAACTTTTTGCCAAAATTTTAAATTTTCTGTCAAAACTTTAAATTTTTTTACGAATGATTATAGTTTTGCGCTGATGCTTCAACAGGTTGATACATTTACTGACAGCACGAAGGGTTAAAATTAAACAGAGAACCCAATATGAAGATTTCCGGGGGTTAGTAATAAGTTACTTTTATCAATGGTTATAGTCTTTTCTACAGTATCCCTTGCTCATCAATCCATTTTCTTACCCTTTCATGCTCTGCATTGTATTTTGCTTCTATATCAATTACAATTTGCTGAAATTCAGGTTCATCCTTAATGCTGTCGAATAATGGATCATGTTTGAAATAGGTGACTAACCATAATGGTGCAACTTTAATTTGATTTAAATTTCTTAAATTCTCATATGCTTTCCCTTTCTCACCTCTGAATGCATATACACATGCAAGATCATAATAAGAAAACAATTGATTTCTATTCTTACGACCTAATTTGATCGCGTTATTGCAATATTCGATTTGTTTACCAAAATAATATTCAGCTTCTTTCTTATATCCATTTTTCCAATATGCATATCCAATCCGATGCATATAAGTAATAGACAATACACCCTGAGCTTTTGACTTTTCAAAATACTGTTTATAATATTTTAATGATTCATCACATTTATCAAGCAAAATGTAATTAAATGCTATATTCTCACCGAGGTTATGTATATTATCTGAATTTAATTCATTGGCTTTCAGTGCTATTCCAAGAGATTTTTCGAAATTACCCCAACACAATTCGTGATTGGCAAGAACAAAATAATATTGTGATGAATCGCCATCCAGCATTAAAGCTTCAGTTGCGTAATATTCACATTGATCTTTGAAACCAGCATGTTCAAACGCAAAACTGATATCAGTTAAAATAGATGGCAGTTCAGATCCCCGATTAAGTGATGCAGCTTTTTGATAATTATCAATGGCCTTTACAAAGTCATCATAAGCATACAATTCTCCTTTTTTATAATAAACCTCCCATGAATTTGGATTGATTTTTAATGCTTTGTCATATTCTTCAACTGCCTGTTCAGCCATACCTTTTTGGTCATAATATCTTCCTCTTGTTGTATATGCCTCTGCTAATTTATCATCAATTGACAGTGCTTTATTTGCAAGAGTAAGAACAGAATCAAGAAAATTCGTTGACAAATAGGTTTCCCAGTAATGTTTGCTCCAATATACCTGAGCCATTCCGACATAAGTCCGGGCAAATGAAGGATCGTGCTCCAATGCTTTTTTATATAATTCATTAGCCCGATCAAGTGATATTCTTGTAGAGGGAATACTTTCCTCATATTTATTTTGTTCCTCTTTCCCTCTTAGATAGAAATCATATGCTGTGAGACTTGTAGTTGCGGATTTCTCAATAAGCTGTTTCTCTTCAGGTGCAATTATTGCTTTTAACTCTGACGCAATTGCTTGTGCAATCCTGCTTTGCATAATAAAAATATCTTTAGTTTCCTTTATTTCTTTTTCGTATGATTCTGCCCAGAGATGACTTTCTTTTGCAGCTTTAATTAATTGCACCCTCAGACGGTAGGAGTTGCCATATTTTTGACCTTCACCTTCAACTACATAATTTACGCCCAGCTTTTTAGCGATTTCCGACGTAGATTTGGTAGTGTTATTTCTGAATTGTTCAACTGAATTACGGGAAAGAACTCTGAAATCTTTTATTTTCTGCAGATTATTAAGGACTTCTTCCATTATTCCATTAATGAAATAGGTTGTTGAATCATTAGGACTATCATTTATAAATGGCAAAACAGCAATTGATTTTTCAAGCTTTGCAAGATCTTTAGGATGCCTCCTGTCCTGAATGTAAAATACAAGGAGAACACTTATTGCTATAAACATGCATATAAACAAGATCCAGGGAAGGTGAAAAACAATAGCTTGCTTTATGTGTTTCTTTTGTTGCCGTTTTGCAGTATTTTGAATGAGAATGTTTTCTTCATGACCCGGATCGCTAATTTCTCTTTTTTTAACTTCACCTGGTGGAAAGCCATAATAATCATGAAAACACTTATCAAAGTAGGTTGAACTACCAAAGCCGACCCGAAAAGCGATTTCGGAAACTGCCGCTTCACCCCTTTGAAGCATTTCCATGGCCCTTTTCAATCGTATTTCACGGATAAACTTACTTAACTTCTGGTTATTTGTGGACTTAAGTTTTCGGTTTATTTTAGAGTAGGTCATACCCATTTGCCGGGACACCTCATCGACTCCGAACTGTTCATTCTCCAGGTTAGCAAGAATAATAGCTGTAAGCTTCCTGATGAATATCTGATCCGCAGTTGGAGACTCGGTCATTGAAGATGTTATAAGTTAATAATTCAAATCAAACCAGAGTTTCTATTATCAAAGTTCTGAAACTATGGTCATTTCTGCAAATTAATTTGATGGTCATGTTTTGGGGAATGATGAATATTGAATCTTTTTCCTGAATCATTTCACGCATCTTGGATTCAACTTTCTCTAAACAAATATTATTCCCATTACTGTTAACATAGCTTCTGTAAAAAACAGGGAGCAATCCGGGTCGCTAAACCTCTCCCCAATCTGTCGGACAGAAATCATTCCGAAACTGTTGGATGGCTCAATCACACAATGCCGTACTTAGTATTATTAAGCCTAACATGATTGTAAATAGAAAAAAAAGGAAGCACAAAACTTCCCTTTTTTGTTACTACAAGGAAACTACACTTGTCCCATACTTTTCACGGATCAGATCCAACGGAATTGGTTCCTGATTCGGTGATCTATCATCTTCCTGACGATAATACCAGGACAACTTATTAGCTGAATACCGGAAACCTAGTTCCTTTAAGGTATCCTTTACCTGATAAGTCTTGCCGGTTACCCAGAGCCAGGTGCCACAGATCTCAAGATGCAATCCAGTAGGATCGATCTTTTCCTGAAGTTCCTTGATCTTCTCTAATGCAGTTAGTTTCTCTTTCACTGCCTCAGCCAGCATTGGAACGGTTCATTAACAGAATCTTGAATTCCTCACAGTATTCAACTGTATCAGAATTCCAATTTTTCAATAATAAATCATAGGCATCTCTGGAGCAAGTGATCTTCTTTCTTTGTGAAGCAGGAAGTTTACTTTTATAAATAAGCTGCACTTCAGCCACATCGAACTGTGATAATAGAATAGCGTTTCTCATGTCGAATAGTTTTAGTTTATATCCGAACATGAATAACTTACAAGCAATAAAGAATTCTTTTTTGGGTCCCCTTTTAACCATCAATATGTCCCCCATAGTCGTTTTCTGGTACCAACTATCGAAATATGATGAGATTAGTTTGAGTAGCCTCTTATCGAGTCAATTTACATTCTGAGGATCTTAAAAAGATATTCACCCAGGAATTCCCTCAGATGGATGGAATAAGCAATACAACATAATGGGAGCAACCCGAACACCTATTTACCTGGTTAATTAAATTGTCAAAAAGACCTAACTGCACGTACAAGGTATTTATAGTATCCAACGCCGTAGAACTGGACACCACTTCTGAAGCTCTGGATCATTCCGTCAGAAGAGCTCCACCAATAGTCATAATCAAAACCACCAATTGCAACTCTGTTTATGAAAAGCTTGTTCATCTCATCTATGCTTGGTAAATACCAGTCGCTATAACTATTCAATACTAAATCATAACAAAATTTGGCCGCATTGGCTCCTGCTCCATAAGTAGCAACTAGTGTGTTTGTGTTCTCATTTCCTGTACCTAATGCTGTACCTAATGCTAGTCCGCTAAAATAGCCATAACTTGTTGCTATGATTTGATCACTTGGTGCAGCTATTAACCCATGTGTTTGTCCCGGAACATAACCTGGATCACAGGGCTCTAGAATATAGGCTACTATGCCACCCTGGTAACTATCTCCTATGGCAAGAGATGTTGTAAAATTTACTTCATTTCCGTAAGCAGTGCCAGTATTATTGGTAGCATAAGCTCTTACATAATAAATGTTACCTAATGTTAACCCGGTTATTGAACTTATAAATGTCCCTGTTCCTGTGCCTTCGTTGGTTTTATTGTTTGCAATTGTTGGATTTGCTGACGTGCTCCAACAAACTCCACGAGTTGTTACTGCTGCTCCTCCATCATTGCTAATATTACCGCCGATTGATGCATTGGTTTGTGTTATTGAGGAAACTGGTATAGTAGTAAGTGCTGGTAATCCTTCTCCTTGAAGGCAGCGAACAGAAAAGCCATAACGATTAAAGTAGTAGTTCCTGAAAACGCTGTCTTTATCTATTTTCAGATTGCAGGCCCAGACGTAGTCAGTAATGTTTTCCGTAGAACTCCAAAAGTAGCCCCCAAATCCTAAATTGTCAAAATGAGCACCGGAATTCGCGGGAGTTAAATTGTAGGGTTCACGGAAACCTCCTGGAAGAGCAGTAAACCCGCTTTCGTTTGTAGCTCCAGTATTGTTGCCTTCCCAATGTATTGTTCCAGTTTCTTTTAGTTTTCCACCATTTCCACCCAAATAGGTAGTCAGTGTCGTCCATTCGGCATCCAAAGGAACATGCCAGCCCATGGGGCATAGTTTACCTGAGTTAACTACATACCAATTATATAAGGCTCCATAAACATCTTTATTAGTAGCTTCATCATTATTCCACCAGCAGTATGCAGGTACCAATAATTGTGCCCATGCATATTGATCTATCACAAGAGGAATAGTCGTATTATCGTTATATTTAGTGGTTTTTAGATTCTCTTCCATCCAAACCTGGGAACCTATAGTCACCACCGGATAGTTGTTATTATCCCCATCTTTGCAGGCAATAAAATTAAAAGTAATTGTTTTGTCTGATGTGGGGATGTCTGTTATTACAGTGCTATAATTTCCTGATATTCCAGTAAATTTTAACCTATCCCCATTGGTATACTCCATATCCACAGTACCCATTATTCCTTTAGTATCCTTTTTTAATGTAATTACATCAGTTGCTTGATTAGTGCTGATTTTCTCTATGTTGATACCTCCGGAGACTTTGCCTTCGCACAATAATTTTCCTGAAAAGCGATACCCAACTCCCGTAACATTTATTAAATATGCACCGCTATTTAAACCTGAAATACGAAATACCTGTTTTGAATTTTCTAAATAACTTGGAACTTTAGCTAATGGTTTTCCGATCATATCAAATACTGTAATAATTACATTTCCTGAAGTAGGGGGAACAATCTCCAACCTTGAATTGTCAGTCATAGGATTTGGGTAAATCTTCATACCCCAAGATTGTACATTATCAATTGAATTAACACCTGTTGTTATTGTCAAGCGCAACACATCACCTCCGGACACAGTGATAAAATCATTAGTAGTTAAGTTCTCAACTCTAACACTATTTACAATATTTGATAAGCCAGTTCCAGCAAAAGTGATGAGGTAATTCTGGGCATTTGTATTTAATGCACAAAAAATGCAAATACAAAACAATAATTTTTTCATGATTATTAAGTTTTGTTCAAGTTATGAAAAACATAAATACAAGTCAAATAAAAAATCCACCCATCCAAGATTAACTCAGATGGATGGAATATAGTAACCGAAACTCCAATTTTGCAGATTAATTATCTTTAACACACCGAACAGAAAAGCCAACTTGCTTAAAGTCGTTGTAGCTGAGTACATTGGAGATATTGTAACCCACGTACCTGCTCCTGGCGTAAGTCGTCGCGCCCTCCGTTGAACTCCACCAGTAACCGGAGTACCCAACGTAGTCGTAAGTCCCATCGTCGCCACGGTGGCCACCCGGAAGCGCTGTAAAACCCGTTTCGTTGGTTGCACCTGTATTAGGTGTTGTCCAATGTGTTGTACCGGTTTCCTTCAATTTGCCTCCGGCAACACTTTCTCCTCCCAAATAGGTTGTTAAGGTTGTCCACTCGGCATCAGTAGGCATATGCCAGCTTGTAGGGCATACATTTTTGCCCCCGTTGCTGGCCACCTTCGTAGCTGCATTATTATCTACTACATACCAATTATACAGTCTCCCATAAGTAGTTGAATTAGATGGCGTATTACTGTAATCGCTATAAGCTCCTGTGGTTAAAGCAGCCCACGTTGTATTATCTGTTGTATTGGGTATTGGTGTGCCATCGTTATATTTAGTGGTTTTAAGGTTCTCTGCCATCCATACCTGTGTGCCAATGGTTACTATATTATAAACATTGCCATCTATGTCAGTTAATAAAGGTGTTACTGAGTTTGAAGCAGAACTTGCCACGCTGGTACCAATTGCATTTGTGGCTGTTACTGTGAAGGTGTAAGCAGTTCCATTGGTGAGACCTGTTACTGTAATAGGGCTGGCAGAACCGGTACCTGTGATATTGCCTGGACTTGAAGTCACCGTGTATACTGTTATTGTAGAACCACCATTATTAACTGGCGCTGTAAATGTCACAGTGGCCTGAGCATTTCCTGCTGTGGCTGTTCCTATTGTAGGTGCTCCTGGAACTGTCGAAGCCGCAACGCTTGTAAATGTTTGTTCGTTGCCATAGTTAGTGCCAGCACTGTTGGTAGCATAAGCTCTTACATAATAGGCTGTTCCAGGTTGAAGGTTTGTTAGGTTACTTGTAAAGCTACCTGTACCTGTACCGTCAGTTGTTATATTATTTGCAGTGGTTGGATTTGAACTTGTATTCCAGCATACACCTCTTGATGTTATTGTACCACCACCATCAGCTGTTATATTTCCACCCGATACTGCTGTTGTTGAGGTTATTGACGTAATTGCAGTAGTTGTGAGAGTTGCAAGGGTTACCTGGCTTGTTGAAAATGAAACCTCATTGCCATAACTTGTCCCCAAGCTATTGGTGGCATAAGCACGAACATAGTAAGTAGTATTAGCCGTCAGTCCGGTTATACTACTGGTAAAAGTACCTGTTCCTGCCCCGTCACTTGTTTCACTAGAACCGGTTGTCGGATTGTGAGAGGTTCCCCAGCAGACGCCATGTGCAGTCACCTCAGCTCCTCCATCACTTGTCACATTACCTCCAGAAACTGCACTTGTCTGGGTTATTCCCGAAACATTTACAGTTGTCAGAGTAGGAATCGTGTCTTTTTTCTTACAGGAAGTAAGACAAAGGGTCGAACTAATCAGAAGGAAAACAATTACTGGGATTTTGAATGAGTGATTCATGGTAGTATTTTTTAGATTAAAAAATAATTCTCAAAATCGATACTATCAAAGTTATATCAGCAAAAAGACAAAGTCAATTTTATTTATTCTACGTTAAAAATCCATCCACCCAAGAATTAATTCAGATGGATGGAATATGCTTCAGCTAACTTAAAAGAGTAAACTGAACATCTTTGCCCAAAAAAGTAAAAAACCATGACTTTGTATTCCGAGGGTAAGAAGTTACTTAAAAAATTTTCCAATCAAGTCACGGAACCTTGTATCATAATGTAAAAGTTGCAGGTCAGGAGTGAGTTTTAACCAGAACAGGTCGCGATAGCCTTTATTAAAAGCTTTCCCCAATTGGTTCAGGGCTTCAGGACTATTCCCCTGTAAACAGTACACCTCAGCAAACCGATAATGAAGTGTTGAGTCAATTTCAATTGCTTTCTGAAGCATTAGTCGTGAGGAATCCATTTCTCCTAAACGTGCCATTACTGCACTCATGTCAATATAAGTACCAGCACCATCGGGCAACTTTTTCATCAATTCTTCTGTTACAGTTTTTTTATAAAAAGAAAAAAATTTGCGGGCTTCTTGCTTGTTTCCCATTGATTGATAATTAACACCTATATCATAAAAGGCTGAAGCTTCATTCTGGTCTATTTTCAGAATTTCTTTCAATATCCCGATGGCTTCATTATAACGTTCCTGGATACGATAGGTATGAGCCAACCGATAAAGGTTTAATATAAAATTCGGATTTAGGTCACGGGCTTTTTCGAAAGCTATCTCAGCTTTAGTAAGGCTATCTTTGCTTATCCAGGCTGAACCCAAATCAATATAACTCCATGCATTTTGAGGATTATATTTGATCATTTTTTCTGACCAAACTAATGCGGAGTCAGGTTTACCCAGCATATCAAGATAAATCCAGATCAAAGCCGCATTAGTCAATGCCAGGTTTGGATTTATCCTTAATGCTGATTTATCTTCTTTTACAGCTTCCTCGTATCGACCAGAACTTTGATAATACCAGCCCAGGCTGTTGTGGGCTGCCGGATCATCCGGGTACAATTCAATTCGCATTTTGGCATATTCAATACCTTTAGAAAGATTTTTTTCAACGCTCACAGCATGATAACTAAGAATACCAAGTTTTTCCCTTTCTGTAAGATTGTTAATCGACTTAATGGCCTGGTTTAATAATTCACATCCTTTTTTAAGTGAGTCAAATTTTTCAATTAGAAGGTTTCCCAAAGAGGCTTTTGCAGCAGTAAAACCAGTATCAATCCGCAATGCATTTTCATAATAGCTTTTTGCAGCGGAAAAATTAAGCATGTAATGACTCTCAATGCCAAGGGAATATTCTTTCAGAGCCTCAAGCGAGGATGTAGTAACTTTAGACAAAGGCTTGTCCTGAGTTGCGATTTCATAAATTGATTCTCCTAAGTGTCGTCGTATTTTTTTAGTTAACAAGTCTAACGTCGACAGTATCTTGTCCTGATTTCTAGAAAATAAAATTTCTGATCTGAGAAGATCTCCGGTCTTAGTAGCCAGAATTTTTGCTGCAATCGAATAACTGTCTCCAACTTTACTGATGCTAGGAACAATGTAAATTTTAAGCCCTTCCCTCATCGCTATTTCTCTTCCAGTTTTATCATCAACAAATGACTTGTCTTCAATTTTCATCCTTGCCAGAGTCTCAAACATCCTGGATCTAGAGAAAACATTTATATAACTGGATTGATTAATACTGAGTGAAAAAGCTGTGTATAATGATTTATCAAAAACAGGATTGCCTGTCAGATTTTCAAAGTCTGCAATGACAATCCAGTCGCGTTTGGAAAAAGGCAATGTACTTCCGCTGGAAAAGAGAAAGAGAGTTATTATCGCAAGGATTATTATCAATGAGCTGAGGGTGACAACTCTTCTTATACTTTTATTTGATTTCCCATGATGGGATTCATTAGATGCTGTTTTTTTACCATCAGGGAATTGAGCAACAAAAGGTTTTTCATTTGCAAGGTTATCATCTAATAAAGTATTGATTTTCTTTTCTGTTTTTTCAAGCGCTGAGAGATTGACTTTTTTTAATCCAAGAATAATCTCTTTTATTGCGATGGCTACTTTATTTATCTGGATCTTGTATCGGGTCTTGTTTAAGTTCTTATTTTCATCATCATCAGAGGTAAGTGGTTTGTTAGCTCCAGGTTCTTTATATATGAACTCAATACCTCTGATGAATCCACCAAGTTCATTTTCTATAAGTTTTTTATCCTCTGCATCAAGCTCGTGTATCTGAATAGGTAATACTCTGTTTGCAACATTACCATTAGGCAATTTAACCTTTAGTCCAAACTGATCTTGAGAGGCTAATTCAATGAACGCCTTAAACTCATGTTCCCAAGCGAAGGACTTGGGATCACAATAAGTTCGAGAGATGATAGGAATAAAGACAAGGCACTTCAGTTTATCTTTCAATGACGCATCAACATCATGTGTCTCTAACAGTCCATCATGAGGATTAATATCAAAATAAACATTGATCTCTTCCTTAAAAGTTGATTCAAGCTCCCCCTTCAGATTATCAACAAACTCAGTTACCCATCCATCATGTTTGTTATCTTTCTGGCGATAGCTGATGAAGATGTCATAATTATATCCTTCAATAATGCTTGACATATGAGGTTTATTTATTTCATTATCAAAATTAGACCATGTTTACACCAAAGTCAAGTTTCTTTCAATTTGTGAGAATGTTACAGATGGAATATGACAGGAATGATGGTAAAAAAGTATATCTGACAGTTTAATTATTACGGTAATATTCTTGAGAAGGTTAGATATTTAAAGTCTCCTCTTTGCAAGTCCAGAATGTAAAAACCAATATATCAATTATATAATGGCTATATTAATCCAAAAATGAAGAATCCAGGAATAATAAGACTTTCTCCTACTGCATCCTACGGATTAAACCAGTAGCTTAACTTGATCAGAAAAATATTATTCGGAAAGATATTCATTAACTGGTTCAGCGATTGCCTGTAGGAAGTACCTGAAGAACTGGTTGTTCCTGTCCTGTCATTGGACCAGACCAAATAGATAAAAGAGCCAAGGCGATATTCCCATTTAACCACAAGGTTCGAACGGAGCTGCTGAAAATTAAAATCAGGATTCTCTATGTTATAGTCTGCTATTCCGTCCCCGTTTTCATCAAGGTTGTAATTCCCTGATGGCTGCAATGCGTAATCATACACTTTAAACCGATCTGTGAAGCTCTCTGCTGAGGGATCTGTTATATGTTTAAATTCTGAATAGGTTCCCCTTGAAATGAAAGGGCTTCCATAATACTGGATCGAGAATTCTGGTGAAAGATTAAGATTAATCCTGAATGTAAGACCAATTGTTTTTTCATTGATGGTTCCGAATATATAACGTTTTTGCGACATATAATCCAATGCTGTGATATATTGCAGGAGGTCATGGTTACTGGCAATATTTGCTGTAACTCCTATTGTGAGAACCTGTAACGGACGAACTGAAATACCAGGCCCGATTGAGTAGCTGGTGGCCGAATTATTTCCTCTTGCCTGATAGCTGTATGAAAAGCTCAAAATTGTCTTTTTTGAGGGATCTGTTGATGCTGTTCCCAATTCAGTAATAATATAGGGAATCTTCATCTGCGGGCCCCCCCTCAGAAACCTAGGATCGATCGAATTTGTATTGTAAATCAGGCTTGTGTTGAAAGTCCAGTTATTCTTGTATTCCGAAGAGAAATTCAGCCTGGCACCTGAACCAAGGTATGTGCCATTAAAGTTCCAGAGATTAAACTGATCGAGCTCAAGGCTGTACGAATGAAATATTGAAACAGGCTTTGTAGTCTGATAAATGACGTCATTATCATTTTTGATCTGATCGGCAAAAGTCATGTACCCCAGGTCATTCAGCTCCAGTCCTGGTGAAAGCCACGAAACGCTGGTGTAAAAGTTCCAATGAATTTTTGACATCCTGCCTATTTTGAATTTGCCTCCGTAACCGTTCAATTGTGTCCTTGAGGTATCAAATCCCAGGTAATCCGCATCAGGTCTCTGGTAGTACCGTGTCGATGATTCCTGTAAGGCAGTGATAGCCTGCCTGCTCCCATTTATACTGCTTCCAAGAAGTCGGGCATCGATATAGTTTTCCTTATCATGCCAGTAATGTAATAGATCGAGACCTCCGGTATATGCATTCCTGCTCAGAAGATCCAGTTTCGGATCATTTATAGAGCGGTTCACCGATGTGATTATTCCGCCGAATATCGTATTTCCGGAATTGTATCCCTTCTGGATACGAGCTACTGTATAACTTGTCAGTGGTTCGACTTGCTTACTGGTTATTTTGCCTTCAGGATTGCTTAACTGTGCTGTTTCATTCGCGGTGATACTTTGAATCAGGCCGATGGATAATCCCCTGGAAGTTGTTCCGCTGAACTTGATAGCACTCAGAATGGCCGTTTTTTCAGGTGATTTGACGAAAGTCGTATCATTAGACGGATATGTTAGTGAAGGCGTATGTCCGATTCTTCTTGAATAAAAAAGACTCTGATCATCCAACTTGTAATCGAAAATTGTCAGTCCTTCCAGGAAGAATGGCCGTTTTTCCTGGTAAAAAGTCTCGAAAGCTGTCAGGTTCATCATCGAAGGATCAGACTCAACCTGACCAAAATCAGGATTTACAGTCATATTGATAGTGAAGTTGCTTGAGACACCGATTTTAGCATCAAGACCGGCATTGCCAGACCAGGCCCTTCCATTTCTTGTGAAAGGATTACCTGCCTGAGCCTGCCTGGTATTGAGTTTACCGAGGACGAATGGCATTATTTCAATTCTCCTCGATCTCTTCAATCCTTCGATGCCCCTAAGTTCTCCAAAATTATAAAGTATTCCGGGACTGTTTTTGAACTGCTGTTCCCAGTTGTCTTCCTCAGAAAGACGGGAAATCACTCTCCATGCATGCATTCCCCATACCTGTTCCTTCTTATTACTATACCTTAACTGGCTCAAAGGGATCTGGTATTCAGCCACCCACGCCGAATCTTCTAATCCAGTTTTCACTTTATATACTGCATCCCAGTTAAAATCAAAGTTGAACGGATTATATAATATTACATCTATTTTCTGGCCCCATGATGTCACTGAGAACTCGAACCCTGTCCTATAATCGTGGTTGCTGTCAAATGTTACACCAACCATATCACCTACTTGTTCGTCCCGGGCTCCTGATCTCCTTATTATCTTTTTTGGTTCCCCGTCGAAAGCACGAATTGCTATATAAAGGTATTTGTCGTCGTATTGAATATTAAGTCCTGTGGGATAAGTCGGCCTGGCTCCTTCCTCAGGCATCCACTGATGATAATTTCCGGCCCATGTTCCCTTATTCCAGCATTCATCGTCAAGTTTGCCGTCAATTATGGGAGGCGGAGTGGATAACCGCTGTGTTGTGTACACAGGTTGTTTGAAAGGAGCTTGTTTTTGTGAAACTGTATCCTGTTGAAAGTTTGGTGCCAAAGCTATGGCATTTAAAGATAAAAGGGGAAATAAAAGGCAAACCAATATTATTGATTTCCTAACATAAATGGCTCTATGATGCAGTACAAACTCATTCTTACAATATTGCTTCGTTGCACAGATACCTGTAAAAATTTTCCGATTTTCGTCTAAAAGTGATAAAATTCTATTTATTGTTTGCATATTTTCCCTGTTCAATAAAACTCAACTTAATAAGAATTATATCAGGACTTTAGTATAAGTCATTTGAGATTTGTTTCTTAAAATCGTTCTATAATTTAAAAACAATCAGGTAAATGAATCTTTGCAGGTGTACACTTTAGTCTGGAATTGACTCTGCAGTTTGCTATATATTGATAGACTGTCTTTTCCTTGCATCAGACTTACAATTTATTTTGAACTACGTTTTAACTAAAGCATTTTATTTTCTTCAAGCCATTTCCTTACCCTCTCATTTACTACCCAGTATGCCAAGTAAGTAATAAAATCTATTTATAAGGTACTTTCAACTTGCGAGCCAGTTCCTGAAAACGAGGCTCGCTTCGCAGAATATCAAATACAGGGTATAACATAAAGACCATATTGGGATCATGCTCTTTATAACCACGCTCTAACATTTCTAATGCTAGCTCCTTATTCCCTGCACAGGAATAAATAAGCGCAATTTCCCAAGGATTAATATTTTTAGTTTTTGACTGTGCTACGAGAGTATCAGCTTCAAGGTTCAGAGCACCAATATAACCTGCCTTGGCATAACCCTCATCAAAGACATTTGTAAAGTCTTTAAAGATGATACTATAAAATGACTTCCATGCTTCCATCTCTTCCTTTTGCTTTCGGATCTGGTGGAAAGCCCCGGGAAGAGTTTCTAAGGCTAACTGATTTGCAGGATCCATTTTTAATACTTCATGAAATGTCGTGATGGCATCTTCGTACCTGCGAGAAAAATACAAAGTCAAGCCATATTCAGTTTTGCATAAGATATTCAACGGATCCAGCTTAAGAGCTATTTCAACTTGTTCCATTGCTTCTTTCATCCGTCCCGTTATGATCAGGATCTCTTCATAAAGAAGGTAGGCATCCGCAAAGTTGGGATTAAGTGCAATAGCTTTCTTAATCGATGACTCGGCACCTTTCAAATCCCACAATATATAAGTTTTATAGAATGCCTGGGAATGATAAACTTCTGCGCGAGTGCTATCCAATTCAAGGGCTTTTGTGAGAGCTGCTGTTTCTTTGGGAATGGCCTCCGAAGGAGATGCAAATGAAGCATTCGAGCGTAGTTGCCAAACATTGCAAATACCAGCATATGCAAGCGCATATTTCGGGTCTTTCTTTATTGCCTGCTCAAAATACTGCAAAGCAACCTCCTCGTCTAGTTGAGTGAATTTTCTCCAATAAAATATGCCTTGAAGATAAGCTTCATAAGCTGCCAGATTTGCAGTAGGTGTTTTCTCCATAAGTTGTTTTTCCTGAGGTGTTATAACCGCTTCTAATTCTTCAGCTATTGACTGAGCAATCTCGCTTTGCATACTAAATATATCTTTAGCGTCCTTTATTTCCTTTTCGTATGATTTTGCCCAGAGATGACTTTCTTTAGATGCCCTGATTAATTGCACCCTAAGACGGAATTTGTTTCCGTATTTTTGTCCGCTTCCTTCAACGACGTAATTAATTCTCAGTTTTTTTGCGATTTCAGGAGTAGTTGGCTTTGCCGGACCTCTGAATTGTTCAACGGAAGTACGAGAGATAACTCTAAGATCTTTAATCGTTTGCAAATCAGTAAGGATCTCCTCCATAACGCCATCTATGAAGTAGGTTGTTGAGTCATTAGGACTGTCATTTTTAAAGGGTAATACCGCAATGGATTTTTCAATCTGTTTGGATGTTTTGAAAATTTTAGTAAAAAAGAAATAGCCAAGAACAATAAGTGCAAGTATTATAACTGATGCAACAATTGTTTTTGGGACAAACTTTCTTGCCTTTTCAGGTTTTATATTAACAACCTCTTTTAAAATCCCTTCAGCCTTTTGTCCAGGATGTGCTATAGCTGTTATAATATCTTTTATCGCAAGTGCTACTTTATTTATCTGATTTCGGTAATTGGTTTTATTTAGGTTTTTCTCCTCATTATCCTTTAGTGTAATAGGTCTGTTAACTCCCGGTTCTTTATAAATAAACTCAATTCCCCTGAGTGCACTTCCCAGAAGCGATTCACATAGTTTAATATCATCGTTATCCAGGTCATGAATCCGAACAGACAATACCCTGTTAGCAACATTACCATTAGGCAGTTTTACCTTTAATCCAAACTGATCGTGAGAAGCCTGTTCAACAAAGGATTTAAACTCATGGTCCCAGGCAAATGACTTAGGATCACAATATGTACGGGAAATGATTGGAATAAAGACCAGACACTTCAGTTTATCTTTCAGTGAAGCATCTACATCATGTGTCTCTAAAAGTCCATCGTGAGGATTGATGTCAAAATAAACACTTATCTCCTCCTTGAATGTAGATTCAAGCTCAGTTTTAAGAGCCTCGACAAACTCACTGACCCATCTGTCGCCTTTGTTGTCTTTCTGGCGGTAGCTGATGAAGATGTCATAATTATATCCTTCAATTATGCTTGACATCGGAGGTTTAGTTATTTCATTATCAAAATTAATCCTTAGTTGAACCAAATACAAAAGTTTATTTGGCACATACTGAACAGATTTTGAAGATTAAGATTTTATAGTTTAAGTTATATTATTATATCTGCAGAGATTGAGTCTGGTTGAAATGAGGTCGAAAAGGAGGAGGGGATGACAGACCTCAAGAATCTAACTAAATTATCATTTCATATAAAGCCAAAGCTAGTTTTTAATACTCTGACAGCTGAACTTTGTATGTGAAATATTTCCATTACTAGCCAATAGTGATAAAATGTCAAAAAATTTAAAGTTTAGCAGAAAATTTAAACAATTTGTTAAAAAATTGCAGGTTTTTGGCCAAAGATTTCTATGTTCTCAAGTTTATTTTGGACGAACTTTAATAAAAATTGATATTAACTTTTGGGATAATCTGAACTAAGAATATTCAGCAATGATATCAAGGAGGTCATTCCTGTTATGCCTCATTTTGAGTATTATTCCTTATAGTCTGATACTCTGCTGTAAAAATTATTCTTCCAGTCAATATACACCCATTACTAAAATTGGTTATACGGTAAAACTATGAAAAAAGAAATTGGATGCTTTTTAGTAATTCTATGCAGTTGTGGTATGTGCCGAGCACAACAGGTAGTATCTTCAGGAGGATCTACTGTGAAATCGGATGTTTCTGGCTTGTTGTAAAACGAATAATAATAATAATTATTAGTTAAATGTATTGTCAGAAATCCTGAATAAGAATTTGTTATGAATTTATTTTTTTGTTTAACGTTGATTTAAGTTTTAATTTTGATATAGATTATGAAACTAGTTCTTTAATTTTTTTAATTCGCTATCAAAATGGCAAGTATAATACCTGGTTACGAGTACGACATCTTCATTAGCTATCGCCAGAAGGATAATAAGTACGATGGCTGGGTTACAGAATTTGTCGAACATCTTAAAAATGAAATTGAGGCGACTTTCAAAGAAGATGTATCAATCTATTTTGATGAAAACCCGCACGACGGGCTGCTTGAGATTTATAATGTCGATAAGAGTCTCGAATTGAAATTAAAATCGCTTGTTTTTATTCCAGTTATTTCCCAAACCTATTGCGACCCGAAAAGCTTCGCATGGCAGAATGAATTTGTCGCTTTTAACAGGATGGCCTCTGCTGACCCGTTAGGAAAAGATGTAAAGCTCGCAAGCGGGAACGTATGCAGCAGGATAATTCCTATAAAGATCCACGAGCTGGATACTTCCGATATTGAACTTTTTGAAAAGGAAATTGGTAGCAGGCTCAGGTCAATTGAATTTATTTACGAAAGTGCAGGTGTGAACAGACCCTTGAAACCCTCTGATAATCCTGATAAAAACCTTAACAAAACTTTCTACCGCGATCAGATTAATAAGGTTGCAAACGCCGTAAAAGATGTAATTTATGGCCTTCATCCCGATCCTAAAAAACGGGCAACAAAATCATATCAGACAAGTACCACTCCTGGATATACCGATATTCAGGTTTCATCAATTACTGAAAAAGCTGTTCAAGGTAAGAGACTAACCTCCAAAACTATTCTCTGGGGCGTGCTCAGTATCTTGTTTTTAGCTGCATTTTTGATTTTTGTCCCCAGATTAATTAACAAGCCAAAATCTGCAACAGCAAATGGTAACATGGTTAAGAAAACAATTGCAGTTTTACCGGTTTCAAATCTGACAGGGAATCTTGATCTGCAATACATGGCTGATGCAATTCAGAGTGATATAAGTGGTAAGCTAAATGGTATAAGCAGCCTGATAGTAAGACCAGATCAGTCCACATTACAGTTCAGAAATAGTGAAGAATCCATTCAAAAAATAGCCGAGAAACTTAGTGTTAATAATTTAATTCAATCCACTTTAAAAGGAACAAAGGATAATCTTCAGGTTGAAGTGCGATTAATTGAAGCTTTTCCAGAAGAAAAAAACATCTGGAGTTCAATGTTTATTTACGACTGGAACCGCATCGCTGAGAATTACCAGAATATAATAAGTCATATTGTTGAAGCAGCCAAGATTAATCTGACTGAACATGAATCAAAAAACCTGGCTATTGTTCAAAAACACGATACGGCTCTTTTGAATGCATGCAGATTGGGTAATTATTATATGAACCAAATAACTCCCGAAGGATTTGAAAAAGGATTAAAATATTTTAATAAAGCCATGGCAATTAATCCATTGGATCCATTGCCTTATCTTGGACTGGCACGTGGTTATGGCAACACGGGACATGCAGCAGGTATAGGTACTGATGCACCAAACCGTTCAAGAGATTATGCACTTAAGGCACTTGAACTGGATTCAACTCTGGCAGATGCACATGCAATACTGGGTCACTGGTATCTTTACACGGGCTGGGAGTTTGAGAAAGCTGAGAAACACCTGAAACATGCGATTGAGCTGAATCCAAGCGATGCTTTTGCACATTGCCATTTAGGATGGCTGTATTGCACCTCTTTGATCCCAAATACCCGATATTCAAGATTGTATAAGATTGATGATGCCATTGCTGAGATGAAAAAGGCTGTTGAAATAGCTCCGACTGAAACAATATATCAGGGTTATCTTGCTTGGCTATATTTATTCGCCAGCCGTTTTAAAGAAGCAATTAACGAAGCCCGTAAAACACTTCAGCTTGATCCTAATTATACAATGGCATATTTCGTTATGGGATCATCATATACTGAAATGGGTATGTACTATGAAGCTATTGAGGCACATAAGAAGGGAATAGCAATAAGTCCCGACTATGAAGACGGACTGGGTATCGCTTATGCACGTGCCGGACAAAAAGATAAGGCAATAGAAGTCGTTAAAGATCTCGAAAAATGCGCAGATTCATGGTGGTGTGCCTGGGGCCTGGCTGAAATTTATTCTGCACTTGGAGAAAAAGATAAAGCTATTGATGAACTGGAAGTTGTGTATAAGCAACGAGGGGATTTTATGCCATGGATACAGGCATTCTATATCTTAAAACCTCTTTTTGAGGAACCAAGATTTAAAGAAATTGCGAGCAAGCTGAATCTTCCTGTATGACAAACTGTTCTTAAGTATTTAATGTACTTTCATAAGTAATTTAATTTCTGTATTTTAGGTAGAATTTGTCGATTTGTAATCTTGCTTTACTGAACTTTATACTGACGATTTACATTCATTTTGTTAATAAATTTCCTTATAATAATACCTTGAATATCAGATAGTAGGTAAACAAAGACAAAAATTTTAAAATGAGATGAAAAAGAAGTTTTTCTTTCAAGTTTCTATGGTGACTTTGCTTATTTCATTGCTCACCGGACAGAATAATTACTCCCTGGCTCAAACTGCAGTACCTGATTCCTCAAAAAAAAGTTTCAGGCTTTTTGCGGATGATAAGATTATTGATATAACTCTGCGGTTCGATCTCACAAGCTATTTCAGAACCAAACCTACGGTAGATTACTTAAAAGCTAATATGACTATTCATTTAAGTAAAACAGATTCCATAAGCAGAGATATAGGTTTGAGGACGTACGGTACATTCCGTAATAAATATTGCCAATTTGCTCCAATTGAGCTGAACATAGAAAAAGCTCATTTCGGTTATTCCGATCTGGACAAGATGTTTAGATTAAAGATGATTCCTGAATGCACCTCTGGTACCGAGAATAAAAACTACATTCTGAAAGAATACCTGGCATATAAGCTTTTTAATGTTCTCACGGATACAAGCCTCAGAGTGAGATTGGTGACTGTTAACTTTATCGATACAGAAAAGAAAAGAGATCCGATCCACAAATATGGGTTTTTCATTGAGCCGGTAGAAACGTTGACTGCCAGGACAAATTCCATTCAGATTGATTCAGCTAACCTTAAACAGAAAGATATTGTTCCAGATGTGATGGACAGGTTTGCCATATTCAATTACATGATAGGGAATTATGACTGGTCAGTACCAGGATTGCATAATGTTCTCATAATAAAACCTGTGGGTCCTGAATCAACTAATCTTATAGCTATTCCATATAATTTTGACTGGGCAGGATTGGTGAACGCATCATATGCAATTCCGAGCAAAGAGGTGGGAATCGAAAATGTTCGTGAACGGATTTTTGAAGGGATATGCAGGAGCAAAGAGGTTTATCTGAAAGACCTGGTACGGTTTTCAGAAAAGAAAGATGAATTTTACAGGGTTGTAAATGAATTTCCATATCTAAGCCAAAGTGAAAAAAATGATGTGATCGGTTATCTTGATGGATTTTTCAATCAATTAGCTGGAAGTAAAGATATGTTGATTAACACTTTAATTAATAGCTGTAAAAGTTTTTAATCTTAATAATTTCAAATATTGACGCTGATGAAGATATCATATTCATATCCTGGAATGAGACTTGCCATAATACATATTCATTGTGTTAAAGTTATGAAAGACAATAATACAAGTCAAATAAAAATCCACCCACCCAATAATAACTCAGATGGATAGAATATAATATAGCGAGAGCAACCCGAACAGCTTATTTCTAGTAAATGAATAGTCCCCAGAGCTGATTTCCGAGGGCTTAATTGCAGCTGAAAATTTAAACGTTCTCGTATAATCCAATCAGTGTATTTTGAAGTGGCTGTACCGAACTTTGCTAATTCGTCAGATACAGGTTTTATCTTATCACCTGCAGCTTTCCCAAGATCACAATCACTTCCATCCTATTATAGAATTTGTCCCTTTCTGCTTTAGACTTAAAAACTACAATAACACCAAAGCAAATCTTTATTTTCCCCTCGAATGCCTTTTACTAAATAACACTTCCGATTCAATTATTTTTTCCCGAATAAATAACCAATGGATATTTGTAAAACCCTATTGTTGATTTTATATCCTCCTGAAGCATCAGATGCTATATTTGCCAAACCCAAATCATAGCCAATCCCTACTGAAACACTGCTGAAAATTACTCCTGCACCAATTCCAACGCCATAATCTAATCGTTTTAAGAAATCATTGTTTGCATCATTACCCCATTTAATAGTTTCAGAATTTTTTACACCCGCATCGGTCCAATTATCTTTCCCGCTTAAACCTACTCCAATATATGGACCTAATGTGCCGTATCCTTTAATCTTGTTACTTCCAAACGCCACCTTAAGGTTTAATGGTATATCTAAATAATACATAACATATGTTTCTGAATAATTAGTTTCTTGATATTTGGAACCTTTCATATTGAATAAAATTCCGGGTTCAAGAAATATTGATTCACCTGACAAAGGGATGCCAATTGTTACACCTAAATGGATTCCGGGTATCATCTTATCATTATAGGTTTGTGAGTTATCCTTTTCAAGAGTATTGGATAAGTTTAACCCGCCTTTTATCCCAAATGTTTGGGCATACAAGTCAATACGTGGCATAATGATCATAACCACCAATAAAATTCTTAGTGTGTTTTTCATAATGAAAGTATTTAAAGGTTTAACCTAAATCAATTATCAAATTTTTTAAAATTGAAACTGCAAATTCTATTAATATAATAAAAGGAAGAAATATTTAAAATTTAAACATATCTCTACAATTAGGTCATTATCAAATTTACACCTTGTTTAAGCCAAAGTCAATTTTATTTTATCAACTTGAATTGTTAATGTACGAAAAGAACAAACTACATCATTAATATTAAGCAAAATCCGCGGATTTCTCCGAGAGTAATCGCTGCGGATATATCGTACTTAATTCTGTCCACTCTGTATTTATGACAATCCAGTTTTAAAAACCTCCGGGGCCAAAAACAAATCTTTTTGCTTCTGGGTGAATTAAAGTTAAATTTTGGTCAAGAAGCAATAGAACCAAATGTATTTTTGTCCAACCATTTGGGTTTGTAAATGAGGACTGCCCTGTTATGATAGTATTGACCTCCCTTATGTTCTTTAGTTTTAGATAAATATCGAAGAACCGAGTATGTTAAGCTTTTGTTAGCTTTGAGATTAATTATTCTTCTGGCCGGCAACAGCTTTTTTTGCTGCCCGGAATGGCGAGTAATAAATCTTTAAGGTTTGTACAGAAGGTTGATCTTATGAAATAGATTCTGAAAGCGAGGTTCATCATGAACAAATTCATAGATTGGGTATCTTAGTATAGAGGGGTAAATTTGGATCGTGAACTTCATAATCCCTTTCCAACATTTCTAATGTCCGCTCCTTATTGCCGGCACAAGCATAAAGTTGTGCAATTTCAGCAGGCAGAATAAACTTTGTCTTTGACTGTATTATAAGGCTGTCAGCTTCAAGATTCAATGCACCAATTAAACCTCCATTAGCATAACCCTGATCAAAAACATTTGCATAACCTTTGAAAAAGGTGCTGTAATCCACTTTCCATGCCTCAAGTTCTTCACTTTACCTTCCAACCTTATGAAGTGCAAGTGGAAGATTATCTAAGGTTAAAACATTACCCGGATCAATTTTTAGTACCTCCTGAAATACCTTTATTGCTTCATTATATCTACCAGCACAAAATAAAATAAAACCATAACCTGATTTCATACCGTTATTCATCGGGTCAAGTTTTAAAGCCATCTCTTGCTGCTCCAATGCTTCTTTAGGGTGTCCTAAGACAGTCAATATATTTGCATACCACGCATATACATCTTCACTATTGGGATTAAGTGAAATAGCTTTTTTTATAGATTTCTCAGCACTTTTGAAGTTCCAGTCAAAAGAACTTTGAATCCCCGCTAAACTTGCATTTACATCCGCAGAAGTACTATCTAATTTAAAAGCTTTTGCCAAGTTTGATTTTGCAATCGGAGTAGCCAACTCGGGAGTTGCAAATGACTGAAATGCACGCCACATCCATACTTGTGCTATTCCAAGATAAGCATCAGCATAATCAGGATCCATTTCTATTGCCTTTTCAAAGTAATGCAAGGCAATATCAAAATCTTCTTTAGAGAATTTGTAAAAATAATTCCAACCCAAAATGCAATTTTCATAAGCAAACAGGCTTGATGTTTGTGTTTTTTCAATGAGAAGTTTTTCCTGAGGTGTTATCACTGCTTCCAATTCTGTAGCTATTGACTGGGCGATCTGGCTTTGCAGACTGAAAATATCCGTTGCATCATTAATCTTTTTTTCGTATGTTTTTCCCCATAGTTTAAGCTCTTTTTTAAGCGCTTTGAAAAGGTTTACACTTAAGCGGATACTGTTGCCATATCTTTGCATATCCCCCTCAACAATGTAGTTTACACTCAGTTCTTTTGCAATTTCAGGAATTGATTTAGTTGTCTTACGGTATTTTTCAGCGGAAGTTCTTGATATAGGGTGCAGGTCTTTTATTGCCTGAAGATGATTTAAAACATCCTCCATAAATCCGTTTATGAAATACTGATTGCTATCATTCGGACTGTCATTTATGAATGGCAAAACAGCAATAGATTTTTCAAGCTGTTCTTTCGGTTCAGAAAGTGTTGGGATTAAGAAATAACAAATCACAATCAGTGCCATAATAAACAAAAACGCAATACTAATTTTTGTTTTCAGATTTACTGACTTTTCAGATATTGCATTTACAACCTCTTTTGGAACTTCTCCATCTTGTTGACTATGTTTCTTTAATGCTGTAATAATCTCTTTTATCGCAAGTGCTACTTTATTTACTTGATTCCTATACTTTGTTTTATCTAAATTCTTCTTTTCATCATCATCAGAGGTAAGAGGTCTGTCAACACCAAGCTCTTTATATACAAAATCAACTGCCCTAAGAACCCCATCCAAAACTGATTCACAAAGTTTCATATCATCATTATCCAAATCATGAATACGAACCGGTAATATCCTGTTTGCAACATTGCCATTGGGCAGCTTTACCTTCAATCCGAACTGATCCTTTGAAGCCAATTCCACGAAGGCTTTAAACTCATGCTCCCATGCAAACGATTTAGGATCGCAGTAAGTGCGTGAAATAACCGGAATAAAAATCAAACACTTCAATTTCACTTTCAGGGAAGCATCAACATCGTGGGTCTCTAACAGTCCATCGTTGGGGTTGATGTCAAAATATACATTTACATCTTCCTTGAATGTTGATTCAAGTTCTCCCTTCAGGTTATCAACAAATTCAGTTACCCAACCATCATGTTTGTTATCTTTTTGGCGATAGCTGATGAAGATATCATATTCATAGCCTTGGATAAGACTTGTCATGATAGTTATTTATATCATAAAGTTATGAAAGACATTAACACAAGTCAAATAATAATCAATCTATCCAAGACTTAACTCAGCTTGATGGAATTAGCATTTTTGATTTTCAGTTGGTCTTTAAAGATTAAAAATAGACCGTCTTCTTGCTTATTTTCCAATTAAAATAAATGGAGACCAGAAAAAGGGATGAGCATATTTCCCCTCGCTTATCATTTTTAATTTAGCATTATGGAGAGCCTCAGAGTATGATAGTTGCCTTCTGTTTTTGAGAGAGTTTTTATAAAAATCCACCATTAAGTCTGATGTGCTTTTATCTGTGACTTTCCAAAGAGAAACAATAATGTTTTTTGTGCCGGCATACAATAAAGCTCTTGTTAATCCAATTATTCCCTCACCCTTCTGAATTTTCCCAAGTCCTGTTTCACATGCAGATAATACTACAAGGTCTGAGTTTAACTTTAAGTTATAGATTTCTCCGGAATACAATACTCCATCTTCCTCTCCGATAGTATCTTGTGCCAGTAACAAGCCTGAAAGTTCTGGTTTTTCTGAATTGACAAAAGCATGTGTTGCAAAGTGCAATACTTTATATTTTCCCAATTCACCTGATTTAATTAACTGTTCATTAGCATCATTACGTAATAAAACTTTTGCTTTCAGGTTCCTTTCATTATAAAGTTTAAAAATGGCTTTAGTCTCAGTTTCTGTTGCTGGTAACGGACTGATATAACTATAATCAAACATAGATCGGCTTGTCATCAGGGAATTTGTCTTAAGCGAGTCTAACTGACGTTGCAGTTCCTGGCTGATCATCATATTTTGTTCACTCCTATTGTCAAAAACTGGTGCAAAACCCAACCAGTCATTCAATTTTGTTATCTCAATTGATGGAGATACCTCCTTTGAAAATGTCAGAGTTAATAATGTTGCTGAATATGAATAGCTGATATTATATTTTTTGATTAAGTATGGATATTCTTTATATGCATTTATTTTCCCCGTATAGTTTTCCGTTAGTAAACTCTCAAAAGGTATTATAGCTAATTCGCCATCAGGAATTATTATCAGATTTTTAATTTTTTTATCAATAAGGGCACTCTTTGGGAAAAGTTGCTGATAAAGCTTATAACCTAATCTTTGATAGATTTCCTGCTTTGGTAAGTTGGTTTTTATAAGTCCGTAACGAAACAACTCAATGCTATCATTTAAGTTTGCCATCTTAGGCATTTTCTGTACTTTCAGATTATTCTTAGTCAATGTGAAAATGACAATTGCGCTATCTCCAATAACGTACGATATCATAGCGGTCTTCTTATCCAATAGTTTCTGAATACCCTTTACTATTGCTGGTTTATTATTGTATTTCATATTGTGATATTCAGGAAACTGTTTTTCAAAAACCATTATTAAACTGTCGTAGCTGCGGTTTCTGATAAATATTCTGTTCTGGAATAATCTTAACCTTGCACTATCTATTTTTTCGGACTCTGACAATTGTTTTTTACAAAAAGCTATATCAATTTTCAGGTTATGTTCTTTTTGCAACAAACTATCTGGAATACCTGCAAATTTCATAGCTTCTTGTCCGGCAAGCGCTTCAAGAAGAACTGAAGATTTGTTCTTCTCTGAAAAATAAAAAGCCAGATTACGATCCTCCTCAGACGTTTCTTTCACAACTTCTGCATTGTCAGCTGTTCGAAGAGATGTTAAAAAATCAATAGCTTCTTTATAAACCTTACTTGTTTTTTCGCCTAATGTCATTTTATCAGATTGGGTACTTATTTCCTTTCGGGTTATGTCAATTAATGTATCGCATGCCTGATAATGTCTCAGGGCAATTTTCTTCCTGTCATTATAAGCAAGACCTGAAAGTATTTTATTCTTATCAGCAATTATTTGAGCTTTTGCCTGCAGCGATTCTAATAAATAATCCCAATTCAAATAACCTCTTATTATTGGTGTTTTATAAACATCAACAGTATCATTAAAATCATATAAACAACTTGCTGCTCCTTTTTGATAATATCCTAAAGACTTATCGTATTCACCTTTTTTATCATAAACAAGTCCAATATTATTATAACTCGCAGCTACATCAGGATGTTTTTCTCCAAGGATTTCTTTTCTTATTTGCAAAGCCTTAAAAAAATATTCCAAAGCCTTATCATATTCGCCCTTATCATCATAAACATTTCCGATATTATTATAACTCTCAGCCACAAGAGGATGTTTCTCGCCCAGGATTTCTCTTTCTATTTGTAAAGCCTTAAAATGATATTCCAAAGCCTTATCATATTCACATTTATCATAATATACATTTCCGATATTAATATAACTAGTAGCTACAAGAGGATGTCTCTCTCCAAAGATTTCTTTATATATTTGTAAAGCCTTAAAATGAAATTCCAAAGCAAGGTCATATTCATTTTTAAACTCATAAACAGTTCCTATATTATTATAACTTATTGCCACAAGACGATGTTTCTCGCCCAGTATCTCTTTTAATATTTGTAAAGATTTAAAAAAATATTCCAAAGCCTTATCGTATTCGCCTTTATTAGTATAAGCATTCCCAACATTATTATAACTCTTAGCCACATCAGGATGTTTTTCCCCAAGAATTTCTTGTCTTATTTGTAAGGCCTTAAAATGATATTCCAAAGCCTTATCGTATTCACCTTTTTTAAAATAAACAGCTCCGATATTATTATAACTCAAAGCCACATCAGGATGTTTTTCTCTAAGGGTCTCTTTTCTTATTTGCAAAGCCTTAAAATGATATACCAAAGCAAGGTCATATTCACCTTTATCATCATAAACAGTCCCGATAGCATTATAGCTTGCGGCCACATCAGGGTGTTTTTCTCCAAGAATATCTTTTCTTATTTGTAAAGCCTTAAAATTATGTTCCAGTGCAAGGTCATATTTCCCATCACGCCAGTATAATCTACCCAACAAATTTAAAACATTGGCATTTTTTATACTTTCTTCACCTAAATATTTGATATTCAAAGCTTGTACTTTTTCTGCATAGAAAATTGCTGAATCGAACCTGGAGCTATTTTCATTCTTCTTAGCTAAATCGAAATATTGATTTGCCAAAGTTGTATCGACAGTCATGGTTTGCGAAAACGAATACAAAGAAGATAATGAAAAACAAATGAAGAATAAGATGGTAACTATTACTTGTTTTTTCATAGTTTTTATTTTATTAACAACAAGTATTTGTTTCTATCAAATTTATTTGGCAAGTAAATAGTGAAATGGATAAGGAATTAATTCTAATAAAGTTACGAGAGAATAATAATACAAGTCAAGTGTTTTTAACTAAAATTCATTCGCCAAAGAAAAACTCATATGAAAGGAACATACCTTTATATCAAAGAGACTGTCATACAGCTATTTATGAATTTATGCCTATGTGTCTGGCAGATAAAAGGGGAAAGAAGTTGCTATTCGGCCAGGTTAAAGATAAATTTTATGAAGACCACATCTTCCAAGATGGGAGGTTAATTATTAGCTGGTAATGTTCCAGAATATTCCCTTAAAATACTTTTGTGTATTCGATTGTGTATTCAAATAAAAAAGACGGTCATAAAAAAATTCATAACTGCCTCACTATTAGAGTGGAGATTAGGGGAATCGAACCCCTGACCTTGTGACTGCCAGTCACACGCTCTAGCCAACTGAGCTAAACCCCCGAAGAGTTCGTAAATGTAATAATAAAATGGAAAGTTGCAAAAAGGGTGAGGCTAAGGCTAAGGTTAAGAACCTCTCAACTGGAACTGCTACTTTTATCCGGA
>PLLX01000133.1 GCA_003141415.1 Bacteroidales bacterium | reverse complement strand
TAGTCAGTTTTTTGGGAACTTAGTCTCCATTATGGATATTATTATCAGATTATGTTAGTTAAGGTTAGTTATTAACTGTTAGATGGAGCCTTAGCCCCAACTGTAAATATCATTTGAATGGGCAGGGCAGTAGATTTGAAGTTAGAAGGTTTTCTCCTTTTAGCTTCATTATCTTTAAAAAAAATAGTATGAAAAACGCATTGTAATACTGAAAATGCAAATTGTAAGTAATAAACCACTAGTAGCACTAGCTGCTTTCATAAGTTTGAATGTTGCATCTGCTCAGAAGCCAAATATTGTTGTTATTATGGCGGACGACATGGGTTTTTCAGATATAGGATGCTTTGGAAGCGAAATACCGACTCCTAATCTGGATAAACTTGCAAAAAATGGAGTTCGTTTCACTCAGTTTTATAATACTGCCCGCTGCTGTCCTACACGTGCCAGTTTGCTTACCGGGCTTTACCAGCACCAGACTGGGATCGGGATGATGGCCGAGAATGCGGGTAAAGATCCAAAAGATTTTGGCGTGCCAGGCTATCGCGGGTTCCTTAACCATCATTGCGTTACGATTGCAGAGGTATTAAAATCAGCTGGTTATCATACCTATATGGCCGGCAAGTGGCACGTAGGGATGGATGGTGAGGAGAAATGGCCCTTACAACGTGGGTTCGATCGTTATTATGGTATTTTAGCTGGTAGCTGCAGTTACCTGAAACCTGTTGGGGGACGTGGTTTAACAATGGATAACACCAAACTTGCCGCTCCAGAGGGCGATTATTACACTACTGATGCGTTCACCGATTATGCCATTCGGTTTATCAAAGAACAAAAAGATGAAAAGCCGTTCTTTCTTTATCTGGCTTACAATGCACCTCACTGGCCACTTCAGGCTAAAAAATCAGATTACAAAGAATTTATAAGCAAATACATGAAAGGCTGGGATATACTTCGTGAAGAAAGATACCAGAGGCAAAAGGCCATGAAATTATTCGACCGGGATATTCCTTTGTCACCTCGTGATAAGCGTGTTCGACCTTGGAATGAGGTTGATGAAGCGCAAAAAAAAGAATCCGATTTCCGTATGGCTGTTTATGCTGCTCAGATAAGTTGTATGGACCAGAATCTTGGAAAACTGGTTGAAACACTTTCCAATCTGAAAAAACTTGATAATACCCTGATTATTTTTCTTTCTGACAACGGTGCATGTGCCGAACCTTACATGGAGTTTGGTGGTGGTAAGTTTGAAGCTATTAATAATCCTGATAGTTCAGGTGTTATTTCTTACGGAATCGGGTGGGCTAATTTGTCGAATACTCCGTTTTATCAATACAAGGTACAAAGCTATGAAGGTGGAATCTCAGCCCCGTTTATTGCTTACTGGCCTAATCAGATAAAAAAGAATGCCGGCAAAATTTACCACACACCTGCCTATTTAATCGATATCATGCCAATCTTAATTGAGGTAGCGGGCGCCGTATATCCAAAAACATATCCAGATGGAACTGAATTATTTCTCCTCGAAGGGATTTCACTGGTTCCTGCATTTGTGAATGGAAAAGAGAAGGAACATCCGTATATGTTCTGGGAACATTCGGGTTTTTCTGCCATCAGAAAAGGAGATTGGAAAGCCTATAAAAAAGTGAATGATACCAATTGGGAATTATACGATCTCCGGACTGATCGGGATGAGCAAATCAATATAGCAGTAAAACAACCGGAGCTGGTTAAAGAACTCAATGATAAATGGTACGAATGGGCAAATAGTCATCAGGTGTTGCCTAAAAAGTAATAAAATAAAAATAGATATAAACGCGTTGTGCGGTTAAGAAGCCAACGCATATTGTAAATGATTTATTTGTTTATTGTTCTTTGAAATAAGGTAATGCAAGAGAGTAACAGTAGTAACCTTAGATAAGATGTGAACTGATAGCCCCATTATTTATTTTGTATAATTGCGTCAGATCATAAATTTGTAGCATAATTTGGCAAACAATGTTTCAATCCGTTTTCTCATTCGCTTAAAGATTATCGGATATGGTTGGCTTTTTTGATTTACTCTTTTAGGTGTGAGTAAATCTACTTGGCATATTGTAAACAAATCCAACTGGTAAGCACTTGATAAATAGCCTTTATCGGTAGTAAGAGTATATGCATTTAATCCTGATTTTTAACTTGAGATTAATAATGTACATCATGTATGCTTGCTTTAGTTAAATTCATTCTGCGAAAGATCCCTCTTACAAATGTTTCCAGATGAAGCTATATCGGTAATGATATGATTTATTTACTGCATAATAACCTTTATCTGTAGATGCTTCAAGGTTTCTTAACATATCTAGCTTTGTTTTCTCTTGCAATCTGACAAACAAGTATTGGAGCAGAATCAACATGGTAAGCATTTTCAAATTCATTTAGACTATCAGCCAAATACTGATTTAGCTCCTCAATAAAGGAATGAAGATGACTACGCTGGTGGTTGAAATTACTACGATCGATAAACTAGTGAGAAGAGTCTTTTTGATCACTCTTGAGTTTACCCCAAAAGTAATTTTCCCTGTCAATAAGTATTGATTCAACAGAAACAGATAGGGCAATTGACACACAGTCTGACTGTTAGGCCTGTTTGGATAAAAGTAGAAATTGTCGGTCGGATATAAACAAGCTTTAAAAACCTTTTAATTATGTTAAAGAACTTGCCGAAAATTATTTTTAAGTTATGCATATCAAAAGTGTTTTTGTAATGAATATCGTTTATAACATAAAGTATATCAGTATAATGCATAATTATTTTCAATATAGCTATTAACTTTTTTATTTAATTTTCAACAGCACAACACATTAATTTATAACCATTTAATATGAATAAGGAACTAAGAGAGAGGGCTATTTTTACCAAGATGCCTCTTATGGATTTTATATTGAAGAGAATCCGCGATCTAGAATCTCAAACAGGCGTGAAAAGAACCATTTTTGCAGCTTGTCCAAATTCGCTATCTGTAATCAGGGCAGCTCTTAAATCAGCAAAACGATGTAATGCTCCTATTAAATTTGCAACCACCCTCAACCAAGTTGATATTGATGGTGGGTATACAGGACTTACACCTTCGGAATTTGTAAAGACAATACGTCTGCATGCCCGCAGCCTGAATGTCACTTCGCCAGTAATCATTGCCATTGATCATGGTGGTCCCTGGCTAAAAGATGTTCATAACAGGGAACGATGGACATATTCAAAAACTATGTCTGCAGTGAAAGAATCGTTCGAGGCAGCCATAGAGGCTGGTTATGATCTAATACATGTTGATCCGACCCTTGATATTACGCTTACCGACGGTAAAAATATCAGTATTGACATGGTAGCTGAACGTACCATTGATTTAATAGTACATGCAGAAAAGTTCAGACTTAAAAATAATTACCCGCGCATTTCTTATGAAGTTGGTACTGAAGAAGTACACGGTGGACTGGCCGATATTGATATATTCAAGCAGTTTCTGGAATTACTCAAGCAGGGATTAAAACAAAAAGGGATGGATGATGTATGGCCATGCTTTGTGGTAGGAAAAGTAGGCACCGATTTGCATACAACCACTTTTGATCCAACAGTTGCAAGGCAACTTACCAAAATTGCTAAAAGTTATGGCAGCCTTATAAAAGGTCATTATTCCGATTATGTCACCAACCCGGAAGCATATCCTGAATCCGGCATGGGCGCTGCAAACATTGGTCCTGAGTTTACTGAAATGGAATACGATGCTTTAATCGAGCTTGAGCAGCTTCAGCAAATGCTTCTCTTAGAAGGGAAAGTTGCCAAACCTGTCGAAATGAAGAAAACTTTATGGGAATCGGTTGTAAAATCCGGACGCTGGCAAAAATGGCTTCATGCGGATGAAAACTCGGACGATTTTTACGCTAATAACTATGAACGTCAGAAATGGCTGATAAAAACAGGTTGTCGTTACATCTGGGAAGCCCCTGAAGTCGTAGCCAACCGTACACGCCTTTATCAGAATATCAGCATCCAGGGAATTGACCCAGCAACAATCGTTGAATCTTCTATTGAAAGTGCAATGGATCGGTATTTCTATAAATTTAATCTAGTCGGTTTAAACAGCCTATTGTAAACAATAATCTATATGGATTGTCTAATTTAGAAACCGTTTATAAAATGTTTTGAAACAGGTGTGCTTACAGAGTTGTCAATGCGGCCATGGCCTATGACAATAATGTGTATAAAAATAGGGAGACGGTTCGGGAAATTAACCTGAAATTATTTAATTATACATTCTGATACATGAGATTACGAGATAAGCTTATTCAACTGAAAGCAGAAAAGAAGGCCATCCTTGCAGCAAATTTCTATAATTTCGAAACTTTGTCAGGGATACTCCGGGCCTCTTCTAATCTCAGAATTCCTGTAATTCTTCAACTATCAGAGAGTTCGATTCGATATATGGGTTTGACCGTTGCGACAGCAATGGCAAAAGCCGCTATCAAGGAATATGCTGTTGACGCTTGGCTTCATCTTGATCATGGTAGTTCAATCGAAATTGTAAAGAGGTGTCTTGACGAAGGATTCGATTCGGTTATGATTGATGCAAGTGAGAAATCATTAGATGAGAATATAGAAATCACTTACCAAGTTGTTAAAATTGCTGAAGGATATGATGCAAATGTTGAAGCCGAACTAGGCTTTGTGGCAAAACTAGGTCAGAAGCAGAACGAACAGGAATTTACCCAACCTGCTGATGCAACCAGGTTTGTAAAAAGTACCGGTGTTAATGCACTGGCCATCGCCATCGGGTCTGCTCACGGATTTTACAAACAAGCTCCAAAACTTGATATTGAATTGCTTGCCCGGATAAATAATAATATATATACCCCGCTTGTGCTTCACGGTAGTTCTGGAATTCCCGATGCCATGTTGCAGGAAGCCATACGAAATGGTATATGTAAAATTAATCTCGCTACCGAGACCAAAAATACATTTATGCTTGCCTTGAAGGAGAGATTAAAAAATAACAGCGAAATAGATCTGCGTATTGTATTTCCGGATGCAACACAAACAGTTATAGAACTTATTGAAAAAAAAATGAAAATTATTTATCAAGCATGATAGAACCATAAAAACAAAAATTATCTCACCAGCAGTCTGGCCAAATGTGGTCGGTTTCTGGCCGGTTGCAGCCAGCGAAATCCGACTTCAATAACTCGTGTTGTTGAAAAAACTTCTGTGAACACAAATGTTGTTGACACCGTCCGGCCGATGGTATATTTTCCCGATGGAAAAATACGGTTGGGCTCACAGTGACTACCAAATGTATCTATACAATATTACTAATGGATGAGAATAATGGGATAGGAAACATCGGATTTAATTATCCATTGGTTTTACCAGACACTAATTTTAATTCCAATATATATTACGACACTTATGAATTATTTAAAGAAGTGTATTTATAAGGATAAACTAATCAAAATGAAACTACTATGAATTGGACACAAATTATTGATCCATTAAACAGCGTTGGCTTATCGGCTTTAGTTGCTGCCGTGCCAATTTTCTTTATTTTCTGGGCGTTAATAATTAAGAAAATGAAAGGGTACCTGGCAAGTCTTTTTACAGCTTTAATTGCATCCATTTTAGCAATATTTGTGTACGGCATGCCTTTAAAACTTGCTGTATCGTCTATAGTAAATGGGGCATTTTATGGTCTGTTCCCCATCTGCTGGGTGATCATAGGTGCTGTGTTTTTATACAACGTTACTGTTAAGAGTGGCCAATTCGAAATAATTAAAAACTTTATGGCATCCATTACTACTGACCGGAGGTTACAGGCACTTTTGGTTGCTTTTTCATTTGGTGCATTTCTGGAAGGAGCTGCCGGTATGGGAGCCCCGGTAGCAATTACAGCTGCTATGCTTGTCGGACTCGGATTTAATCCTCTTTATGCTGCTGGTATTTGTCTTATTGCAAATACAGTCCCAGTTGCTTTTGGTTCTGTTGGCATCCCAATTTTTGCAGCTGCCCAAGTATCAGGATTGCCCGAAATGGCAGTTTCACAGATGGTAGGAAGAACACTTCCTTTTCTCGCTTTAATAGTGCCTTTCTATATAGTAGTTTTAATGTCGGGTTTTAAAAGGTCTTTGGAAGTACTACCTGCTATTATAATTTCAGGTGTTGTGTTTGCGCTTGTCCAGTTTTTAGTATCTAATTATATGAACCCTATGCTCCCTGGAATTCTATCAGGACTGGCAACTATTATATGCTTAACAGTTTTCTTAAAGTTTTGGAAACCTAAATCCATTTGGAGATTTAAAGAAGAAACACAACAAACTCTAGAAACTGAACTTAAATATTCGGCAGGTCAAATTATTAAAGCCTTGTCTCCCTATATTATTATGACTTTAATGATTATTGCATGGGGAATGCAACCGGTAAAAGAAGCCCTTAATTCTATCGGTCAATTCAAATTTTATATTCCTGGTTTAAAAGATGCAATTATCAAACCTGACGGCAGTGGCTTTCTTGATATCAAACCTTTTGATTTCAATATTCTTTCAACTGCTGGAACTGCAGCCATATTATCAGCATTTCTTTCACTACCATTAATTGGTATGAGTATAACAAAAGGTATAAAAACTTTACTTGCAACATTAAATCAGCTAAAATTTCCAATTATCACAATTGCTTCAATAGTAGGTTTTGCTTTTATTGCAAATAATTCTGGGATGTCAATCAGCATGGCTATGGCACTGGCCAATACAGGTATTCTCTTTCCTTTCTTTTCTCCAATTCTTGGATGGTTAGGTGTATTCTTGACCGGTTCTGATACTTCTTCAAATGCATTATTCTGCAAACTTCAATATACGTCAGCTGCAACTATTGGTGTTGACCCTGTATTAACGGTTGGAGCAAATGTTTCAGGTGGCGTGACCGGTAAAATGATATCTCCTCAATCATTAGCTGTTGGAGCTGCTGCAGTAGGTTTGGTTGGAAGAGAATCAGAGCTATTTCGATTTACCTTAAAGCATAGTTTTATAATGTTAATGATAATTAGCATAATTACAATTATTCAAGCATACTTTACTAAATGGTTAATTCCGAAGTATGAGATGATTGAAACGGCTACAGCTACTACTACTGCTATATCGGTTTCTAATGTATCTACTGGATTTTTATATCTTCTTCTTCTATTTGTAATATTGATTGTAATCACATTAACAGTTTTATTGCTTAACAAGAGAAAAGCCAAATAATTGGATTATTATGGTCTTATATGATAATATAAATAGTTGATCTATAATAATGATTAATATGCTTAATGTTAATAAAATATATTATTTGATAGTTTAATTTTTGCATTGATTTTGGTAAATCTGAATAAAACGCAACGGATAATGATAAAAAACTACAGGTATAGCCATAGTTATGTAACCAAATTATTGAGACTATAGTCAGAAGCACAACCTTAAATTTGAATTGGAAACTTTTAATTTTGATATTAATAAGAAATGCCTGACAGGGAAGTCAGATCTTGCAGCGAGTATCGCCCAAGAGGTTAGAAAGAAATTTTCCAAATTCGGATTAATATTGGATTTATTTCACTTACTAATACAATATGAGCAGATTAAAATAGCATTAAAAAAGCGGGCCATGTATATGACACATCTTAATATTAGCAATCGTGTGTTAAGAGATAAAAGTCTTCCAGCCTATGGTGATCAACACCCGCGATTTGGCTTTATCGGTGAAGAGAATGATGTAGAACAGGTAAGAAAATTCTTTTCAACCCTGTTTGAATTAGAATGACTAAAAATGAATGGGGGTATAAAACCAGCGGACAAACCGATAATCAGTTTTGAAGTTAACCTTACGGCATGGGAAAACAGAAGTATAGTGCTGGCAAATTCAATTAGAGGTTTCAAAGAAGCATGGGGCTTATTATAAAAATTAAAAGGAGGAAATATGCCTATAATCGATTCAAAAACAGCAAGAATAGTCCAAGACTATTCAGTAGAAGATCTGATTCAAAAAGCAAAGGAGATGCGAGTTTATAACATGATATCTCTTTGTGCTGCAGGATCAGGCCATACTGGTGGAACTTTGTCCATTATGGATATTGCAGCTGTTCTCTACTTAAAAGTAATTAACCATGATCCGACTAATCCAAAATGGGATGATAGAGATCGTGTATTTTGGTCAGTTGGACATAAAGCACCAGCGATGTATGTTGCTCTGGGGATGGCCGGATATTTTTCTATTGAAAATACTGTTAAATTGAGAAAACTCTGGTCAGGATTTGAGGGTCATCCAAATCAGTTTAAGCTACCGGGGATTGAACTTTCCAGCGGATCATTAGGACAAGGATTAGGAGTTGCAATAGGGTCTGCTTTAAGGGCAAAATTAGATAAAAAGAATTATCGTGTTTTCTGTATAATGGGTGATGGTGAGCAGCAGGAAGGTTCAGTATGGGAAGCAGTAATGAGCGCATCTCATTACCATTTGGATAACCTGGTTGGAATCATAGATCTGAATGGACTTCAAATAGATGGAAAGACAAAGGAAGTAATGAATATAGCACCCCTGGAGAGTAAGTATAAAGCTTTTGGATGGGAAGTTATTAATACCAATGGTAACAACATCGAAGAACTGATTGAAGCTTTTAAACTGGCAGAAAAAGTAAAAAATAAACCGGTAGTAATCCTTGCCCATACAATAAAAGGGAAAGGTGTCTCTTATGCTGAAAATGTAATAGGATACCATGGGATTACTCCTAAAGATGGACGTTGCGGCAACGAATCTCTTGAAAAAGCTATCCAGGATATTTATGGCGGATCAAAATCTATATTTACAAATGAAAAACTTGATAGCCTGTTAAATCTTGCAGAAGATTATCAGAATGATATTGAAAATAAGCTGAACAAGAAAATGCCTGTCTTTAAACAAAACTACTGGTGGAATGAGACAGAAATGATGAAGGTAATTATGGATCCTACCAGGATGGGCTTTGGAAAAGCGTTGGAAATAATAGGTGAAGATAAGAACATAATTACATTCGGAGCAGATATAACCAGTTCGATAAAGATGGATGATTTTTACAAAAACCATCCGGAAAGAAAATCTCGTTTTTTTAGCATGGGTATTGCAGAACAAAACATGACTGTAGTAGCTGCCGGGTTTGCAAAAGAGGGTAAAAAATCAATCATCGGCACTTATGGTGTCTTTGTTTCAGGCAGAAACTGGGATCAGATTCGTACAACGTGCTGCTACAATAATTTCAATGTTAAAATTGCAGGTGCTCACGGCGGAATATCAGTAGGGGCTGATGGAGCTACCCATCAGGCTCTTGAAGAAATTCCATTAATGTATTATTTGCCAAATATGCATATTGAGGTGCCATGTGATTCCATTGAAACAGGAAAATCTACTTTTGCCATAACAAAAATTGATGGACCGGGGTATATCCGTTACGGCCGGGAAGCAACTCCTGTAGTAACCAGACCTGATACAGTATTTGAATTTGGAGTGGCTAATATTATCCGTTTTCGTCAGGAACAACCTAATTTCACTGATGCATTTGAAATCTTCCTCAGCACTAATTATAGAAGCGAGAAGGAGGATATCTGTATCGTTGCTTGCGGTCCAATGGTGGCCGAAGGGATGCGAGCGGCATGGATACTCAAACAGGAATATAATATTGAAACCAGGATACTCAATATCCACACGGTGAAACCTATAGATAAAGTGGCTTTGTTAATAGCGGCTGAAGAAATTGGCAAGATTTTATCTGTTGAAGAACAACAGGTCGGTGGATTTGGTAATATTATTGCTGGTGTTATTACGCAGGGTAAAAAGTTCTCTAAACCTTTTATCATGGATATGGTTGGAATAAATGACCGTTTTGGAGAATCCGGACCACCTTGGGATTTAATGAAAGCATTCGGATTAAGTGCCGAACAGATAACTATGAGAGCAAAAAAACTATTCGACTTGTCTTGACGCAAAACGATTTTTTAACTATTCTTGCTAGTCTATTAGAAGAAAAAATGTTTGAGTAAAATCAAAATTTAAATATTTAAATAAACTAACGAATATGAATAGTTATCATCCTACTAAAATAAAAAAGCATTTCAGAAATAATTCTTTAGCTGACATAAAAGGTGAAGTATCAAAGGAGTTATTAAAGCTACGTCATTTAATATAACTAGGTGTCAATATTGCTTTAGCCGTTGGAAGGTATGGAATTAAAAATTTAGTGTTTGTAGTTAATGAAGTTGCTGGATTTATTTAAAAAAATAAGACTCATCCACTCATTATTCTGGTTATGGGTAGCCAAGGAGGTGTATCTGCAGAAGGCTGGCATAGATATTGACAGGTTACGGAATATCCAAAAAACCATTGGAAAACCTATCAGATTAAATAATAGCTAGTTCACTTTACAGTGTTTTCTATCTATAATAGCGATTATTGCCCTGACAGTTTGGTTGCTTAACAGGAAAAGAACAAAAACAGCTTAACAATGGATCAAAGAGAAATTGCCATAGAAATATTTTTAGCAGGTGTCGAAAGTGTAAAACCCGACAATCTGATAAAACGTTATGTTTCCATAAACGGGGATCTGCTTAAAATTGAAAAACTAACGTTCAAATTTTCTTCTTTAAAAAAAATCTATATTGTTGGGGCGGGCAAAGCTAGTACTGCCATGGCTCAAGCTGTAGAATCCATCCTTGGATCCAGAATCACTGCAGGCCATATAATTACAAAGTACAATCATTCGGCACCTCTTGAATTTATTGAAATAACTGAAGCGGGACATCCAGTACCTGATGAAAACGGGATAAAAGGTACAGATAAAATAATGTTTATTGTCAATAAGGCAGAAAAAGAAGATCTGGTGATTTTTTTAGTTTCTGGTGGAGGATCTGCACTGTTGGCAGATGTACCAGAAGGATGTACTCTCGATGATTTAAAATCACTTAATCGTATTTTATTGAAGATGGGTGCCAATATTAACGAAATGAATTGCATTCGTAAACATCTGTCGAAAATAAAAGGAGGACTATTGTTGAGGGCAGCAGCTCCTGCCACAGTAGTAAGTCTGATTCTTTCAGATGTAATTGGTGATCCACTTGATGTGATCGCATCAGGTCCTACTGTACCTGATCCAACAACTTTTTCTGATGCCCTTTCAATTATCAGGAAGTATAAAATTGAGAACGAAATACCTGAACAGACTTATCGAGTACTTCTGGAAGGTTTCAAAAAGAAGCGACCGGAAACACTGAAAGAATTTGATTCGATATTATCTCGTACACATAATTTAATTATCGGTACTAACAAGTTGGCACTGAAGACTGCGAAAGAGAAAGCGGAATCATTAGGTTATGAAACTCAGATTATTACTAACAGGCTTGAGGGAGATGTAGTTGATGTCGCCTGCTATATCGTTGAAACTGCCAAAAATGTCAGAAAAGAAAAAAACAGCAAAAAAACCTGCTTATTATTTGCAGGAGAACCAACTGTTAAAGTGAAAGGTAAAGGGTCTGGGGGAAGAAATCAGCATCTGTCTCTTATAGCGGCCAGATTGTTAAAAGGTTGCCCGGGAATCACTATATTATCTGGAGGAACCGACGGGACTGATGGGCCAACAGATGCTACCGGAGCAGTTGTTGATTCTTTCACTTCGGAAAATGCATCCAATCTCCATCTGAACATCGAGGAATACATAAATAATTGCGATTCCTATAATTTTTTCAAAAAAGTTGGAGGATTAATAATTACCGGACCGACACAGACAAATGTAATGGATCTGATGGTGGCACTTATAGATGATTAATTGCTATTCATTTTTTAAATACGGAATTGTCTGTGGCCCTTCAGGTAAAACACAGATTTATCATTTAAAGAGCTTCATCCCTGAATTATCACATTAAAGAATGATTGATATATTTTAATAAACAGATCTCAAATTAAAGACGAAATTTTATTTAAGAAAGACCTATGACTAAATAGAAATTGGGATAATTGTTTAAAATCACCCATGGGAGATGATGAGATTATTGCTTATTACGACATAGAATCAAGGAATAACAAATTTTCGACCTAAGTAATATTAAACAAATCTATAAAATGAAAAGATATATTTTGATTGCAATTTCTGTAATAATCATTTTTAGTCATTATTCGGTCTATTCTCAAACTAAGAATGGTATTGTTGGATACTGGTCCTTTGATGAAAGTAAGGGAAAGATAGCTGTCGATAAGGCAACCGGGATATCCGATTCAATTCATTATATTTTTAACACAGAGAAACCGTTAAGTGATCCAATAAGGCGAAAAGGAATTTCAGAGGTAGCCTTGGAATTTGATGGTTTTTCAAGCTGGATAAAACGAAACGCTTCATCATTTGTTACTCCAACAGAAGACTTGACAATAAGTGTTTGGGTTGCTCCAAGAGCCTTTGAACACGGAGATAGCGGAAGACTTTCTGCAATTGTAAATCAGGAGAATCTTAAAAATAAGACCGGTTTTGTCCTGGGAATGTTCCGCTTTGAGAAATGGTCATTTCAGATAGGTACAGGTGAAAAATGGTTTGAAGGTTGGGATGAAGAACACCCGTTACCACGAAGACAATGGTCATACCTGGTTGCAACTTATGAAGCATCAGAAGGAAAAATGACTTTATATATGACCGGTGACCCTGTTTTTCAAAAAACCTTGTTTCAAAAACTTCCTATTAAACCTGCAGATAAGCCTTTGTTAATAGGTGTCCATAATCAATCAGTTATGACGGGCAGATCATCTCAGGCTATGCCGCTTAATGCATTTAATGGATTAATGGATGAGCTGATTATTTACAACAGGGAATTATCTGCAAGTGAGGTGAAAGAATCCTACCAAAATTATTTAACAGCCTTGGGGGGAAGATTCCGGAAATACCATATGAGGATATAAAAATTGATAGGGCAAAATATAAGGATGCGCCATATCGTCCTCAATATCATGCCATTCCGCCAGGTCACTGGATGAACGAACCACATGCACCATTTTACTATAATGGGAAATATCATTTAACATACCAGCATAATCCTACTGGCCCATATTGGCACCAAATTCATTGGGGACATTGGGTAAGCGACGACCTTGTATATTGGAAAGACGTTCCGGAAGCAATATTCCCTGAAAATGATATGATAAGACCTGATGGTATCTGGTCCGGAAGTGCAACATTTGACAAGAATGGAATTCCAGTTTTGTTTTATACATTCGGTAACTGGAGCAAAACTCGTAATCAAGGTGTAGCCCTGACACATCCGCAGATCCCATTGATCCAAATCTAGTTAAGTGGATAGAGGAATCAAAACCTGCAATCACACAAGGGATTGACCAGGGATTAATCGGAGAATTCAGGAATCCTTTTGCCTGGTATAACCAGGAAGACAAAAAATGGTATATAATTGTTGATTCCGGTACACAAAATAAAGGTGGAACAGCCTGGTGCTGTGTTTCGGATGATTTGAAAAGTTGGACCTAAAAGGGGCCATTTTATTTATCAAATTATGAGAAGTATCCTTTTCTTGGCAGTATATGGGAACTCCCGGTATTTTTACCTATTGGTAAATATGACAATGGGGAAACCAGGTATGTTTTTATTGTTTCTCCAAAGGGGTATAAACAAAATGTTGAAGTTTATTATTGGCTTGGCCGGTTTGATAAATAAAACTTCCGTTTTGTTCCTGACAATGAAGAGCCAAAATACTGGGATCATGGGGAGAATCGTTTTATTGGACCTAGCGGAATGGTAGATCCTAAAACAGGGTGTTGATCTTTGCAATCGAAGCTGGAGGAAAGGGGCCCAGGGTGGTCGGGTTGTGCAAGCCTTCCGGCCAATATTTTCCTTGACAAGAATGGAAACTTTGGTGTAAAACCTATTGATGAACTTAAGTCACTCAGGTCTAAAGAACTTCTTTCTGTAACAAATAAAAGTATAACTTCGGTTAACCGGGGCCTTGCAAAAGTCCAGGGCGACTTACTTGAGGTAATTGTTGAACTGGAAGGTAAAGATGCTAAAAAGTTTGGTGTAAGTGTTTTGAAATCACCTGATGATAGAGAGCATACCCTTATTTATTATGACGCTGAAAATAAAAAGCTTAAAGCAGATGGTTCTAATCTCTTTTTCCCCATTATGCCATATATAGCGGCTTCCTCGCACAACAGTTCTTGAATTTTTTCCCGCTGCCACACGGACAAGGATCATTCCTTTCGGGAGTTATAGGCTTTACAACCTGGTTATCCTTGTTCCTTATCCAGTTCATTACATTTGCCGGGGGACGTTTATTCTTAAGCTCTTTCGCCATGTATTCCATATATGGTTCCACATGATGGAAAAACATCTTATAACTATCGCACAGATAGTTTAAACCTGGTTTACCATCAGGGGTATTAATAAACCTGTGCTTTGGACATTCACCATGACAAGCATATCTGACATCGCACTGAAGGCAATATCTTGGTAATTTGTTGCGCTTATCAATCCCAAAGTCAAACTGGCGTTGCAATTTTACCATTTCAATCATCGGTGTCTCAGTAATGTTCCCAAGAAAATATTCCGGATAAACATAATGATCACATGAGAAAAGATCTCCGTTATGCTCCATTACAAGACTATCTCCGCATGTCTCTGAGAAAACACATAAACCAGGCATCTCGCCGACATAATTAGCAAGGGTTGTATCGAAGATCTGAACATAATATTTCGCAACATCATTCCGTACCCATTCATTAAAAATGGTAACCAGGAACCTACCAAAGTCTTTACCATTAACCGACCAGTCTGTAACCGAAGCATCGGTACCGAAGCCATGAGCCACCAGTTTTAAACTTCCCTCTTCCGGCCGGTTGGCAAATCTTTCAACAACCGGCAGGAACTGGATAAATCCGGTGCCAATACGTTTCAGGAACCGGTATGTTTCAGATGCAAAATGAACATTATAGCTATTGACACAACTAAGGGTATTAAATTCAACCTTATGCTTATGAAGTAATTCAATACCTTTCATTGCCCTTTTAAAGGT
>PLLX01000233.1:3954-4202 GCA_003141415.1 Bacteroidales bacterium | reverse complement strand
TTCTGGCGATTAGGCAGAAACATAGGTGGGGATCCAAGCCAGGAAGCATCTTTCATTTTTGCCTCTTCAGGAAGCGATGGGGTTATAGACAGGACGCCAATCAGGTAACCGTCTTCAACCTTACTCCCGGTTGGGAGCACGGCACTGTTACCAAGAAACGACCTGCTGCCTACCTCCGTAGTTCGAAATAACATATATCCATTAATTACTACCGGAGGGCCGATATTAACCGAATCGGCCAGAAAGCT
>PLLX01000233.1:0-3944 GCA_003141415.1 Bacteroidales bacterium | reverse complement strand
CAATGTTGCATATAACGATTTTACCATCAACAAACTCATTGCAATTAATGAATCAACAATCCATTTCCTGATGTATAATATGCTGTTGATCGGAATATCTCCGGGTTTTAATTTCCCCAGGATAATCCATTTTACAGCTGCAGAACTCACACAAAATGTTAAAATGTACAGGGCGGATAACGGGATCATGGTAACCATAGTCATCCATATCCCTCCTTTGATATTTAAAAAATAAATAACCAATGAGTATGGGATTAACAATATCCAGGGTAAAAGAATTACAAAAAGCAATGCCATTGTATGTACTATAATTAATCCAATCCTTTTAGCAATGTTTATTGATTGCGGGGTTTTCTTTTTGGCTGCAACAAGTAAATCATATTCACTTTTATACGGTTTTGCCGGTGAACCCCGCCATGTCTGATTTGCAGGGATAATGCAATTTTCTGGTAGCATAGAGAGTTCCAGAAGCGCAGAATCATCTTCCATATGTGAGTTCAGATGCAACAGGCTGCGGGCTCCTACAAAACAATTTTTACCGATTGAAATCCTGCCAAGTTTTAACATCCCGTCTTNNACCGACACCAGGTCAAATACCCTTATCCTGTCGGAACCCAGGTATACATTTTTCCCTATTTTCGTTCCCATCAACCGAAAGTATATTGCTAAGAATGGAGTCCCTGTGAGGAGAGTAACCGGTGTAATATCAGTACATTTTTTAACAAACCAGAACCGGAAATAATAAAATCCCCACAACGGATAAACACCTTCCCTGAACCTTCCGATAACCAGCCACTTAATTGCAACTGAAAGCAATAATAGCAAGGGGTAACTTAAAATTATACTATCGAGACACAGAAATGCAATATTGTTGTTGCTTAAGTGCAGGAAAAGGTGCTTTATTAAAAATGGGGAAGTAATAAGTAATGCTGCAATACCATAGAAAAAGAGAAATGATAAAATCTGTAATGCAACAACCGAATAATATACAAGCGATTTAACTTTATTTTTTATACTTTTCTCATGTCCTTTATTTACTGTCATTCGATTTTTTGTATCAATATAAGCTGCTAATTCCCTGATGGTCGGATAATCGTATATATCGCGCACCGAGAGCATACTCATTTGACTGTCTTTGCGAAGCTCTGAAATCATCTGTGAAGCAAATAATGAATGGCCACCCAGGTCGAAAAANNTTTTGCCATAAATGCAATATTTTTAATTCATTGGGGGAACACTCCGAGAGGTTGATGAAATGTTGGCCATTAGTTAAATATTTGGGATCCGGCAACTTTGTCCTGTCAATCTTTCCGCTTGGCAATAATGGTAATTCACTAACAATTTCGAATATACTTGGAATCATGTAAGGTGCTAACGTGGTTTTTAACTGGGTTTTGGCATTTTTTATATCGAATATTTCAATATTTGATTGAATGATGTAGGCTACCAGCAACTGAATCCCGTTAAANNCCAGATTCGTTAAACCGGCATAAGTCACCGGTTCTATATAAACGATTGGGAAAATTAGGGTTTATTTTAAATTTGGGGGAAATAAATTTCTTATTGGTCAACTCTGGCAGGTTTATATAGCCCTCAGATAAACCCAAACCACCGATGTACAATTCACCCACCACGCCAATGGGTACCTTTTGCATATCGGAATCGAGTATGTATGCGGAATAGTTTGGAATTGGTTTGCCGATATTTACGTTACACTGCGGACTACACTCACTGTAAGTAGCTATTACCGTTGTTTCTGTAGGTCCATAAGTGTTAATCATCCGCCTGCCAGGTGTTGCCCATCGTTTAGCTAGTTCTGAAGGACAAACTTCACCTCCCATAATTAACAGACGAAGCGGCGAAATATCTTCAGTAAGGATCGACAAAAGCGTTGGAACAGTAGAAAGAACCGTAACTTTGTTTTCGGAAAGGATTTTTGATAAATTAGAACCCGACTGCATGATTTCTTCCGTACCAGTAAAAAGAGTGGCTCCTGAATAAAATGCAAGCCATATTTCCTCAACAAATGCATCAAAAGCAATTGAAAAGCCCTGGAATACTTTGTCTTCCGGTTTCACATCAAAAATTTTTCCTTCAGACCTTACCAGATTACATACTGCACGATGTGAAATTTTTACACCTTTTGGTTTCCCCGTTGTACCGGAGGTATAGATAGCGTAGGCCGTATCATCTGACTTTAGTCCGATTTCGTATGCTGAGATATTGAATGATGAATTAATATCAAGTTTATCCTGATCCTTGTCTAACAGGATTTTGAGACCGCTCAACGCTTTAAGTGTATTTATATATCCGGAGGTTGAAATTATTGCTTTAGCATTGCAATCGGTAAGTATAAAATGCACTCTTTCCTCTGGATATTTCGGATCGATTGGTATATAAGCCGCTCCGGTTTTCAATATTCCGAGCATGGCAATATACATGTCAGGCGTGCGGGATAAAAGAATGCCGGCGAAATCATTGACTCCGACACCCATAAATTTTAAATAACGGGCAAGCCTGTTTGCCTTTTTATTTAGTTCTGAGTATGTTAATGTTTCATTATTAAACTGGACCGCAATCCTTTCAGGATATTTTTTGACTGTGTTTTCAAATAANNCGTTTTTAATTGCAGAAATTTCAATTGGCCGAAAATTTTTACTGATATATTGTTTTTCCTTGATTTTGTACATCGTTTTCTTACGGTCTGAACTCAGTTTCTTTCTGATCGTTTCTACCTAACAGACAAATTCTGAACTGGTTTTATTCCAGAGAAAATATAGCATGAGGTTGAAAGCAAAAAGAGAATGAAGTCCGTACCCTATTTCTAGAATTCAAAAAAATCCAGGCAGATTTGATCATTTGTATAACACTCTACCTTAATAGTTTATTACAAGCTTTTAACTCCTGTGAGTAATAGTCAATTTATCTTTGGAGTTCTTACGCTGAAAAGGTTTTTTGTACATGGTGAAAGCTGAATGTCATCTGCCATCTTTTTTATGGCAGGGTACTTGCCAGCATTAATGTTCCACCTGATTAAATATTCCTTGTTTTACATTTCTTTTAGTGGTCCTGTCTGAAGGTCTTCAACCTATAATGATCTTTGCTTCCATATTTTCTGCAAATGACTTCTTATACTTCTCTAAATTCCTTAAATTTGATNNTATGAGAAACCTTTTCAGATTGAGAGGGACTCCACTATCTACAGACTACTGACAAAAGAGTATGTTAAAGTGGTTGAAGAAGGCGGAAGAAAGATACTGACTATTGATCCAGGAGGTCTGGAAATTCTTGCTAAACAGGCTGTTTCAGATCTCTCTTTTTACCTCAGAACCTCCCACCTTGAGAAACTTGCAGCTATCCTTGACGATCCTGAAGCAACAGACAATGACCGTTTTGTCGCCTATATCCTTCTCCGAAATGCAGTTATATCGTCAAATGAGGACCTTCCCGGGTGCCAGGACACTGGCACTGCCATAGTAATAGGGAAAAAGGGAGAGGATGTAAGGACCGGAGGCAAAGACGCTGAGCATCTGTCAAAAGGAATATTTGAAACTTTTAAAGAAAAGAATCTGAGGTATTCACAGGTAGTTCCGTTTTCAATGTTTGAAGAGAAAAACACAGGGACTAATCTTCCTGCCCAGATAGACATCTATTCGACTGAAGGCAGATCCTATGAGTTTCTTTTCATAACAAAAGGTGGAGGTTCTGCCAACAAATCATTTTTGTATCAGCAAACAAAGTCCTTGCTTAATGAAGAATCTCTCATAAAATTTGTAAAGGANNGCCTGTCCTCCATATCATCTGGCACTCGTAATAGGAGGGACTTCCGCTGAGGCTACTCTTAAAGCTGTAAAGGAGGCTTCAGCAGGTTATCTCGATGAGCTTCCACTGACTGGCAATGAAGCCGGACGTGCATTCCGTGATATTGAATGGGAAAAGAAAAT
>PLLX01000033.1 GCA_003141415.1 Bacteroidales bacterium | reverse complement strand
CCACTGGGGAAACTTGAAGCATCCGGTTCGGACTGCACCAGAACTTCACCCGAGAATTTCTCGACAACTTGTCCATTTTCAACAATCTCAATAAATCCATCATGTTTTTCAGCGGTTCCATCAGTAAGAGGGTGAAACCAGTGAGTGTAATGAGTTGCACCTTTACCTGTGGCCCATGCTTTGAGCCCCATAGCAACCTGATCAGCTTCCTGCCGGGTTAAGGATTTTCCCTCATCAATTGCACGTTTCACTACCTTGTAAGCCTCTTTAGAAAGGAAGCGCTCCATTTTAGGAAGATCAAAAACATTTTCTCCGTAGTATTCGGAAACGATTTTCGACGGTGTAGTAACTTCAACAGGTCCCCTGTTGAATACTTCTCGTAAAGCACTAAATCTAAGTTCTGCCATTTTTTTAAATATTTTTTCTGCAAAAATAAAACTATTTTTAATATTCACCCTGTTTTTTACTTGTTTCTTAACTTTTTTTTGCACTTTTTTATCAACATACCCCTGTTTTTTGATGTTATTTTTGTTTTTTTTATGTTTTTAACTATCCAAGTTGTTTTTTGGAAAAGACTTTTTTTCTATGAATTCGGCCCATTGACCCTGGTCTGAAACTCTCAATTACAGAACCAATAACAATTTAATGGCAGGTCAGAGTTTTAATGAAAATTTGTTATATTTGTCGCCTGTATTAAAAAAGGTAAATTTCTATTAATTATTAAAGAATATATTAGATGTCAGCACTTCAATTTTTACGCGAGAAAGCGGGAGTATTAGTTGCGGGATTAATTGGCTTTTCACTTTTCCTGTTTGTTATCAGTGATTTCTTTGGAAGAGGAAGAGGCCAGAGACTGAAACAGAAAAAATATTATGAGATTGGTCAAATCGGAGGAGAGTATATTTCATATCAGGATTATGAATTAAGATTACAAAACCTCTTAGAGATATATAAATTATCAGGAAGAACGAATGTTGATGAAGCAACTAATGAGTCATTAAGAGAACAGACCTGGCAGCAGATGGTAAGAGAAAAGATTCTGGATCCGCAGTACAAGAAACTTGGCTTAGGAGTCAGCACTGAAGAGGTTGATGAGTTGGTTCTCGGAAACAATCCCCATCAGATTGTTCAACAATTATTCACCGATCAGCAGACCGGAACATTTAATAAATCATTTCTGGTGAACTTTCTGAAACAGACTGAGGTTGACGAAACAGCAAAAAAATACTGGTTATTCTTTGAAAACGAGATTGTAAATGACCGGACAAATACAAAATACAATAATCTTGTTTCCAAGGGGCTATTTGTTACCTCGAAACAGGCAGAGTTTGAAAAAAATCTTAATGGTAATACTGTTGATTTCAGTTATATTCTTAAAAATTATGCATCGGTACCCGATTCTTCGATTAGAATCTATCAGAGTGATTTAGAAACTTATTATTCAAAACACAAAGAGAACTACAAAAGAACTGCATTAAGAGATATTGAATATGTGACATTTGATGTTATTCCATCTGAAGATGATATAAAACAGACTGAACAATGGATTAATAAAACAAAAGAAGAATTTGCAACAGCGCCCGAACCTGTCGAATTTATTAATCTCAGTGCCGACTCAAGATATGTTGGCTTTTTCATTCCTTTAAGCAGTGTTCCTGAAAATCTTAAGGATTATGTGAAGAAAGAAGATTTAACAAGTGTTTTCGGACCTTACATTCAGGATGGTTCGTATAAATTAGCTAAGTTGATCGCAGTTGGCGACAGACCAGATTCTGTGCATGTTCGTCATATACTACTATCAACCGGTAAGACAAGAACATTAGATGTTGCAAAACATCAAGCTGACAGTCTTATTAAATTAATTAAATCAGGAACTCCTTTTGAAACACTTACTATGGCGAATTCTGATGATCAGGGTTCTGCAAAAATTGGGGGGGATCTTGGTTGGTTTCCTGAGGGCAAAATGGTATTGCCTTTTAATAATGCATGTTTTACAGGAAAAAAAGGAGATATAAAAATAGCCGAATCGACCTTTGGTATTCATATAATTGAAATTCTTGCTCAGTCAAAAGATACCCGTAAATATAATATTGGATACATCGACAGAAAAATTACATCCGGCTCTTTAACCAACCAGAAAGCTTATAGTGAGGCAAGTCAGTTTGCCGGAACAAACGATACATATGAAAAATTCAGTAAAACAATTGCCACCAAGGGTTTGAACAAGAGAGTTGCTAATTCTGTTGCGCCCCAGCAAAAAACATTACCCGGACTTGACAATCCAAGATCTCTCATTATGGCTTTATTTCAGGCAGAAAAAGGGAAAATAATCCTTGATAACAGTCAACAGGCAGTTTTTGAAGTAGGAGAGAAATATGTTGTAGCATATTGTACCAAGGTTCAAGAGGATGGAATTGCTGCTCAAAAAGATATTGAGAATGATATCAGGTTCTCTCTTTTAAAAGACAAAAAAGCTGAACTTATATCAGCGGAATTTAATAAAAATAGTGTATCAGGAAAAACTATCGATGACATTGCAAGGACTATGGGGTTAACAGTCCAGGAGGCTACCAAGATAAATTTCAGATCATATACTGTTCCGGGCGCAGGCACAGAACCTGCATTGATTGCTGCTGCATCTGTTGCTAAACAGGGAGTAATCGAAGGGCCGGTAAAAGGCGACAATGGCGTTTATATGCTGGTTGCCAATAATATAGCAACAACTCCGGGTGAAGATCTAAAATTATTGCGCGACAGACTGATAACTACCTTTCGGATGAGAGGTACCTATGAAGCCTATGATGCTCTCCGCAAGGGTGCCAATATTCTTGATAAAAGGTATAAATTCTATTAATAGAAATTGAACGGATTCATTGAAAAGGGACATGCCATGGCGCGTTCCTTTTTTGTTTCTGTTAAGTTGGCATTAATGGTTCTGTTTTGGAAGTGACACCCCTCTGTCGCTTCGCGACATCTCCCCTGAAGGGGCGAAAATACTCATCCTTTTAGTGGAATTATCTTTACCCGCAGAATTTTCTCCTCCCTTGGGGGGAGTGGCCGAAGGCCGAGGGGGTTTTCGTGAAAAAAAAAGCCCCGGATAAAATCCAGGGCTTCTGATTAAAGTCGGCGA
>PLLX01000002.1 GCA_003141415.1 Bacteroidales bacterium | reverse complement strand
TCAATATATTCGCCAAGTAATTTATCAGCGTTACTTGCGTCTGATAATTTTAATACTTTACATCCATAAATTTCATTATACTCCTCGTCTGTTAAATACTCTTTTGCATTGTATAAGGTATTTTCGTTTAACGCAATTATGTATTGTGTGTTCGTTTCCTTTGATTTACGATAAGCATATTTTAATAAAATAGCAATTTGGCGAGGGTCAACGTCGGCTGTAATTCGACTATCATGTAAAATATATTGAATATTATGATTGTGCTTAGATTGCAGAATCATCCAATCGAAACAAAACAATTTCATATTTCCGACTGCATCGCCAGCATCGGTATTTATGGTAGCATTTATTTCATAGCGTATTTGATTGTTACCATCATGGTTGTTGATTTCTATCCCTGCTATTTTATTTGGATAAAATTCGTGCGCTATGCTTTTAAATATTTTTATGTTCTCTTCTTTGGTTGCTGAATATTCATCAATCAAATAATTGTTGGTTGCAATATTTTCTTTCTCAAAATCGCTTTTTATCTCTGATAACCTATTTTTAAATTGAGTGGTCATTTTTTTCAAGAATTCCAAATTTTCGTATTCCGATTTTATTTTAGAAAGTCTTTGATTTAGGGCTGTATATTCTTCGAGTGCGCCTTTATCACTTAATTGCTGTAAAATTGAATCTTCTGCTTTTTCCTGATATTTAATTTGTTCGTTTATTTCAATTATTCTTTTATCGATTTTTTCTTTTTCCTTTTTTAAACGTAATGAACGCTCATCAACTATACTATTGTGGAAATGTTCAACTTCTTTAAGTTGTTTTTTAATTATATCGGGGAAATTAATTTTAGCTTGCTCATAAAGCGCATTTATTTCATCGTATGTAACATCGGGACGTATTTTTAAGCTTTTAATTATATTTTCCAATGCTATATTGGAAAGTGTTAGTTTATTCCTCAAATGATTAAGTTGATTGGAAATATTGTCTGCTTCCTTTTTTAATTGAGAATAGTTCTCTGCAATTATGAAATTTTCTATGCTATTTGTAAGGTTCTCAATATTTTCCTTAGAGGTTTGTATATGAATATCTATATCCTTTATTTTTTTACTCGTAAATAAGGCTTTGAATTCGGAATTATTTTCGATATTTTTCCTAAGCTTTTCAATATCCTCGTATTCCTTACGGAGTTTATTTTTTGTAATAATGCGGGAAACGTCTAACCCCAGTAAAAAGCTATTGTTTACTAATTCGGTAATTGCGTTCTCTTTAGAAATAAATTTATTGAAAGTAACATATCCAGCTTTCCCTTGTCTAATAAACCGAGATATTAGTGAGCGAAAACTAAGAAAGCTTTCTGAATTTTCATATTTAAATAATTGGTCGAACATAAAATCATTAAACAACCTTACAGATTTCTTTTGACCGTTTAATACAATAATTTCTTGCTCAGCTGTGCTACGAATTGCAGTATATTCGGTGTCGTTAATTGAAAATCTTAAGGTAAATACCCAATCTTTTAATTTTTCTTTAAATTCATTGTTCTTTTTTGTCCCCAAACAAAAATGGACTAATGCAATCATTAGTGATTTGCCTACACTATTAAAAGTACTTTTGCTGTCGGGGTCTTCTTTATGTGCAATAATTAAAGAAAGTCCCGAAGGATTAAAAGTAACCGTTTTGAAGGTTTCTTTATTTGCAGATAGTTCAATTAACCGCATATGCCAATTCTCCTTTCTCATTTTTTGTAATTGCTCCAATAGCAAACAAAAGATCTAATGCCAAAACAACCTCGTTAATTGAATGGGATGCAGGGAAAGATTTTGAATTATCAATTTTTTGATAATCGTTTAATAAATCGTCTAAATATTTTGGCTTTTCGAGGATTTTTAAAATTACACCTCCTAAACCCCATAATGATTCGGAAAAATTAATATGTTTTTCGGGCAATAACATAATTAAAATAATGTTGTTTTTGGCGGTTCTTCGAATATGTCGCAATATCCAAAATAATATGACATCAATACTAATACAGCATCTTGAATTGATTTTCTTTTACTAATACATGAATTTTCAAGTATGTAAAAGAAAACCAAATCATTTCTATTTTCCGTATCAGGTATTGTCTCTAATCCTTCTTTGTAAAGATTATTAAATACCTTTTGAAGCAAAACCTTATGATTAGAGTTTTGTTTAAAATAATCGTCAATATTCCCAATCTGATAACTTCCAATGTTAATCAATTCCGCAATGAATTGGCTTAACTTGTTAAATGTTATTTTTAATGGAATATTAATATTTTCAGGTAGTTTAGAACTAACATAAGCTCTATCAAAATTCTGAATATATTCAATAGCTTCTTTTAATGCATCAAAACTTATGAGGTTTGTTAAACTATCAGTATTGGGTATGGAACCAATAATTTCACATTTTTTACATTCTTCCAGACTATCAAAAACAACTTCAAGATCTTTCGCTAAAAAAGGAAAACATTTAATTCCATATTGCTGTTCTAAATCCGAAATCAAACTTTCAATAGAATGATAAACGCCATTATCGTATTTATCATTTAGCACAAGGTAAAATTCCTTAACAGGCGAAATATTTTTCCATTCGTCAATTATAGTTTTAAGTGAATCGTTGAATTTTTTGGAAGGCGTTTTGCTACTTTTTAAATCTTCGGNNTTTTTTTGTCGAAACCATCACATTTCCCGTCTCCTAAAGAGCCTTGTGGCTTTGGATTTCTGAAATCTGGGTTTGACAATGACATTATCTGAGTAAACAAGTCCTCATAACTTTGTTTGTCAGACTTATAAACTTTTAACTTGAAAAGTACAGAACAAAAATATTTATCGTTTGCGTTCATCAAATACAAATGTAAAAAAACATGAATTAGTCAACCTTTTAATATTTCAATTTCTTCATCAGTTAATCCGTATGGGCGTTGTACGCTGAGCATCCCGATTATTCCCATCTCCTTTGTACCCCTGAATTTTACAGGGTAAACAACAATATCCCGTGTGTCCTTCTGTAAAGAGTCAGTTTCATTTCAAAGTTTTAGTCTGCCAGTTTCAACGATATTTTATTTTGGAACAAAATATATTCAAATATACTGTTTTTAACTTCTATCCCCGCCGAACTCCACCATTCCAAAAAATTAATGAGAAGAAAAATCAAACAGCAAGACACCCCCCAACAATTATAGACACTCAAACTTCCCTATAATCATTTCCGGGTGTGCTGGCTTGCCGAGTTATTTCCCGGCCTGACGTTGGGTTTTTGAAGGACCCACGTCAGGCCGAGAATAACTCTACTCACATGCCTTGCTGTTTTTTTGCCCCCGCCTTATGCTTTCATCTTTTTCCCTCTTGCTCCTTTCGGAGCGTTTCGGACGTACTACTCTTCGGAAGGCCGAAGGGTAGCTTTTGCCCGAAACGCAGTGAAGGGAAAAAGATAGCAAGCGGGAACCTCACTGCGTGAGATTCTGCTTGCCCTCTTCGAGGGGAAAACAGGACTAACGTCCTGTTTAAGAGATGAATAAAACATTTTTGTTTTATTCTAAAAATAACTATATTTGTTTAATGAATAACATTATTAAACATAATTATCAGATAATCAAGTTAAAATATAGTTATTATGGCAACTATCAACGTGGATGAAGTCACCAGAGAGGACCTAAAGACGTATTGCAAAAAGCAAGGAATCACCCAGGGCGATTTTGTAAAATATACCCTGGCATATTTTCGAAAATCCGGGATCAACCCGGCTGATCCACCGGAGAGTGTAAAAGAAGAAATTGCAAAAGTTGAAAAGAGAGTAAGCCAGCTCATAGGGTTTCAAAAGACCTTCGAGCGGGATAACTTACTTCCACTGCTCGAGGCGTTGACCAAAACAGAAGGAAAGATAGATCAACATTTTTCAACCCTTCCCGAAATGCTTAGCAATACCCTTAAAGAAGTTACTGCCATGAGTAAGTTGACAGCTAATCTCGAGCAGGCGATTAACAGAACTTTACGAAATCTATTCGACCAGTTTGGCCAAAAACAAGAGACCATAGTTAGGCAGTACAAGGATCTGACGGAAAAGGTTGATATTATCATGGAGCATGGCGCAGCCGTCGGGATGACAGGCAACAGCATTATTGACCGTCACAGGAAACAAAATAAATAGATTAATCCATGTTTATTAAGTTTGATAAACCGAAAACAAATAGCAAGGGCAAGCTCGCCAGCTCAGGGAGCTCGTCAGCTTTCGTGAACTACCTGGGGAAAGAGGACGAAATCCATATTGAACAGGGAGAACAACCTGAGCAATGGTTCAGTAATGGCCGGGATGAATGTCACCCTGCAGAGGTCCGGGCAGCCATCGACAGCGATCACCAGGGCATTGGCAAGAATGAAGGCAAGTTTGCCACAGGAAGTATCAATCCTACTGAGGAGGAGTGGAAAGCCCTGGGAAATACAGAAGCAGAACGGCTGAATAACTTTAAGTCATGGATACAGAAAGATTTTAACCAGGAGTTTGCGGGGAACTTTAAGAAGCTTGACAAAGCGGGGAAGGAGGTAACGATAGAACCCCAAAACGTAAAAATGTACTTCAAGGTTGAACATGATCGTTATTATACCGGACGTGATGAGCAAGTAAGGCAAGGATTAAAAATACAGCATGAAGCCAAGGAGGGTTTTAACGTGCATTGTCATTTTATTGTAGGACGTAAAACGGCAGATGGGAGAAACCGGATCAGCCCGACCACCAACAACCGCAAGGAGTTTGACAGGGATAGGCTAACCCTGAGAACAGAGCAGAGCTTCGACCAGAAAACAGGCTACGACCGGCCGCTTAAAGAGTCCTACCAGTACATGAATACCATGAAGAACGGGACAGGATTGCAAAAATCGGAAATGTTGCAGAAAGCCGTAACGGACGAGCTTCGCCAGGGTGTTCTGTCAAAAAGCAAAGACCTGGACAAATTAATTAGTCCGGAGAAGATCCTGGAGAAGGTTAAATTAATCCCGCCTAAACTATCAAGGGGGCTGAGCATTTAAAACGTTAAAACAGAATTTATGATACAATTAATTATATTCATTTTAAATACTTCCGGGAAGTTTATTGGCAAGCTTATTAGCAATAGAGGGTGCCTTGTTTCTTTCCTCGTTTTCTGTGTTGTGTTTTTTTATATTATCGGGAAGGGAGCTCAGGAACGCAGTTATGAAATACAAAAAGCACATCCGGAACTCAAAAAGATAATACAGGATAATTACAATAATTCCTCTCCTGGTTCTGGACAACATATTGCCGTAATACTATTTTGGGGTTCTATTATCGTCTTGATAGCTCTGTCCATCAGGAGTAAATTTAAAAAGAAAGACCTGGCGAAGGGCATCGGTAAGCCCCTCCCCTCGAAAATAAATAAGGATTTAGAAAATAGGTACAGCTTCAAGCTTCAAACCCAGGGAGAAAATCTTATTCTTAATAACCCCTTTCGGGGCATTCTCTGTATCGGCAGCGCCGGGAGCGGAAAGAGTGAATCTATTCTAAGGCAGCTCATGAAATCTGCTATTGATAACGAATTTTGCGGCATTATCTACGACTTTAAATCTCCAACCCTTACCAATGAGCTAGAAGGCTTTCTAAGCCAAAAAACGTCAAGGTTTAAACACTATAATATAAACTTTAACGACCTGCAGCGATCTAACCGGGTGAACCCCTTAGATCCCCGCTATATAATTAATGCAAGTTATGCCAGGGAATTTTCAACCGCAATCATCAACAACCTGTTACCCGAGAGCCTTGAAAAGAAAGACTTTTGGGTTAGAAGCTGCACGGATGTTTTGGCTGCAATAATTTTCTACTTATCGAGGGAATTACCAGAGTACAGCACGCTACCCCATGCCGTGGCCCTTGTTTTGACAGATGAAAGAAAAATTATAAAACTACTATCAAATAATCTTCAATGCTCTGGAATGGTAAAGAGTTTAGAAACAGCGTTAAACAACGATTCCAGAGAGCAGCTAAGCGGTGTTATAAGTACGCTTCAAAGTGCAATGAGTGTTTTAAATACCCCGGAGATCTTCTATCCGCTAAGCGGAAACGATTTTTCATTAGAAGTCAATAACCCTGCTGATCCGATATGGCTAAGCCTGGGGAACTCTCCAATAATACCTGAAACTTATTCCCCGGTGCTGAGTCTGATTATTACAGTAGCCCTAAAGCAGATGAACCAGGCTGGTAAGCACCACAGCGCAATTTTCCTGGATGAAGCTCCAACGCTTTACATTCCTAAGCTGGAAATAATCCCGGCAACCGCACGCAGTAACAAGGTTAGTATATCATTTTTTGCGCAGGACTTTTCACAAATAGTGTCACAATACGGACAGAGAAACGCAGATGTAATTATCAGCCTTCTGAATAATCAATTTTTCGGCAGGGTTAGCAGCCAAAAGACCGCAGAATATGTGAGTAAGCTATTTGGTAAAACGGATCAATACTTTGAGAGTCATTCGCAGTCACGAGGAAGCTCAAGCACAATTACTACCAACAGCAAAAGCGAAGGAACTTCAAAGAATTTTTCAATTCAGGAACGTGAAAGGATTAAGCCACAAGATATACTGCAGTTTGATGTAGGTCATTTTTGCGGGATCCTTGTGGAAGGAAATAACAAGGAGTTTAATACCCGTTTTAAAAACATTTCCTGTGAGCCGGTAATCATGCCAGAGAGGAACTTTCTCTTTGATGTAGAGAGTAATTTTAGAGCTATCCATGCACAGATTAAAGAGCTTGTTCAGTAAAAATTAGGCCGCCCCTTCGTAAAAGCAAAAGAGTGCAATCTTTGCCAACGTTGCCAATAATTAAAGTAAATTTAAAATTTGAATGAAAGAACTTAATATTATGAAAGGTACATCAGTAAACATAACAGAGGATTTAATCCAAAAGCTGAAAGAAATTATACCTGGTGCATTCACTGAGGATAAATTAAATGTAGAACAATTAAAACAAATTTTAGGTGAAGAAATAAACGCAGATTCAGAAAGGTATCAGATATCCTGGGCTGGAAAAGCAGAAGCATATAAAGTTTTACAATCACCTTCTACAGCCACGTTAATGCCACAACCAGAATTATCGATTAATTGGGATGATGCGAAACATATCTTTATTGAAGGCGAAAATCTCGAAGTTTTAAAGGTGCTTCAAAAATCATATTATGGAAAAGTAAACGTAATTTATATTGATCCCCCATATAATACTGGTTCAGATAGATTCATATACCCTGATAAATTTTCTGAAACTAAAGAGGAATACTTAAGAAGATTAGGAGAATTAGATGAAGAAGGTTTAATGATGAAAGAAGGTTTTTTCCACAGAAATTCTAGGGAAAGCGGAAAGTTTCACTCAAACTGGCTTTCCATGATGTTACCCCGTCTGTTTCTTGCACGAAATTTACTACATGAAGATGGATATATTTTTATTTCCATTGATGATAATGAGCTTTCTTCATTGAAACTACTAATGGATGAGGTGTTTGGGGAAGAAAATTTTAGAAATATCCTTCTAGTAAGGCGTTATGATAAGAATATAAATACTCAGTTTTTAGACGAAGGTCTCAAATCATTTAACACGGGTGCTGAATATGTACTAATTTATTCCAAAAGTGCATCATCACGTATGAATCCTGTTTTTCGTGAAGCCTCAGAAGAACGGAAAACTCTAGG
>PLLX01000196.1 GCA_003141415.1 Bacteroidales bacterium | reverse complement strand
TAAAGATGCTGTAAAATGAAGTACCCAAAGTTACGAGAAATAAAAGAGGCTGTTGTTTCACTTGTTACTCCGGCCTATACATCAAAATTTCCGAAAGAACCTCATATCCCTTTCGAAAATTTCAGAGGCAAACCTGTTGTCGATGATGAGAATTGTGTTGGCTGCGAGACATGTGCAAATGTTTGTCCGCCTCAGGCAATAACGTTTACAGATGAAATAGAAGAAGGTATAAGGATAATAAAGCGAGATTATGGGAAATGTATCTTTTGTGGTCAGTGCCAGGAGCATTGTATTACCGGTAAGGGAGTGAAATTGTCAGATAAAATCTTTGATCTGGCAGTATTTGACAGGCAGAAAAATGTCGAGTTTCAGGAAAAAGAACTGCTCATTTGCCAAAACTGCCATGCAGTAATAACAACAAAGGAGCATCTTCATTTTATGCACAGGAAACTTGGTCCGAAGGCATTTTCGTCTATCCTTAATCTAAATCTGCTCAATCAGAAACTAAAACTGGCTGAGGGACAAGATGTTAACATTGAGATCATGGACAATCTGAAGAGAAAAGACATGTTCAATATAATATGTCCGAACTGTCTGAGACAAATCCTTGTAACGTACTTATATAAGAATGTTTAACGAGTTGACTAAACTACAATCTCAAAAGGATAAAAAAATACTTTTTGTCGGAATAGGCAACCTTCTTAAAATGGATGATGGTGTTGGTGTGTATATCAGCAAAAGAATAAAAAACAAAGGTACGGTCTCATCACTCACTGTAGAGGTAAGTATTGAGAATTATATCGGTAAAATAAATAGCCTGAATCCGGATATTCTTGTGCTTATTGATTGTGTAGACATGAAGTCAGCTGCCGGAACATTTAAGTTACTATCAGTTAGTCAGATAAGGGATCTGACCTTTAATACTCATAATATTTCATTAAATCGATTATCTGAATTCTTTATGATGCCGGTTTATGTTCTCGGGATCCAACCTGAAAAAATTGACTTTGGTGAAAATATTTCGTACCTTGTTAGGAATGTTGCAGATAGAATTATTAATCAAATAAACAAACAGGAGGTGCATCATGGCTGTAGAATACATTTGTAAAATTTGCAGGGGCCATCTTAACGTTAAAACTTCCATTGTCCTTGCTGCCTCGAAACTTCACAGTTCCCAAAGAGGATTGGTTTTTCTGAATCCTGAGATCGGGAACTACACTACCACTACACATCCTTCTTTCAGTATTAAAGAAGGTGAAGAATACATGTATACTTGTCCTATCTGCCACTCACAATTAAATAGTACCAAGTACAAACACCTGGTAAGGATAATAATGATTGATGAGAATGGAAAAGAATATAATATTTACTTTTCAGGCATTGCTGGTGAAAAGTGTACTTATAAGATCAGGGAAGATAAAATTGAAGCAAAGATCGGTCCTGATGTGAAGATGTATGATAAATATTTTGGGATACCTGAGGAATACAAGAAATATCTTTAGGATTTTTTTTTTGGTTATTCAATCATAGGTTTTTTATCTTCGGTCTGAAGTGTTCTAGGGATTTTTTGTTCTTAAATAACCTCCAGAGATCACGAGCGAAGCGAGTTATACCATTTTTGTCAAATGGATTCACCTTAAAACAACTGCTGCAGTCTGTCCCCTTCGCTAAATTTGCCTACGGGCCAAATTTTTAACGACCCGACCTACTTTGGAATAAGTGACTCCGGGTTCTGATTATGCCTTACAAATGCCTCAGCATATTCACAGTTTAATTCTATTCCACGAAAACGTTGTATTGTGTTTTGAATGTTTACATACCAGCCTTCCGGATCCTGACTGACATGTGCCATGCAGGACGCGCTCTTTTGTTTTATAACCGAACCTATATTTATATAATTTGTCGGTGAAAAGTTTTGTGTTTCATTCCCCGATGTTACCTCATAATAATAAAGTGCAAATTTTTTCCCCATATTAATCCATGCATCATATCCTAAAATTGAACAGATCCGGTGATCCCTGTGGCTGTCGATAGGCCACTGGGTAAATACAATATCCGGATTTTCTTTCCTGATGAAATTGTTTATCTCAGTATAACTTTTATTGGTTATTTCACAATTTCCATCGAGCTGTGCGAAAAACTCTGCCCTGGTATTTAAAATTTTACATGCTTTCAAAGCCTCTTCAGTTCTGATCTGTGACGCTTCTTCGTAGGATTTTCCCTGAATACCCGCACCTCCGCGTGTCAGGTAAGCTGACACTACTTCATGGCCTTCTGATGCAAATAATGCCATTGTTCCTCCACATCCACATTCCGGATCACCCGGGTGAGCGCCAATTACAATTATTTTAAGTTTGTTACCGGTTGTACGCGAAAATTTGGAAAATGTTGACGCTCCAATCAAAGAACCGACAGCTGACAATCCTGATATTTCTATCATACTGCGGCGGGAAATGCTTTTCATGATTATGCTTATTTTAAGATGTTATCAAATTTAATGAATAAATCGGTCCATTTATCACATTGCCCTCGCTCGAAGTTTTTAAGCAGGTCCTTCCATTCAAATATTCTTTAAAATAATTTAATTAAATGTTACGTTAATTGCTTTATATTTGCATTTCCATCTTTGAAAATTAATTTAAAGCATAGAGCAGATTATATTCAGAAATGAGATATTTTTTTCAAACCATACCTGGAAAAGAACGCGGATTTAAGAAATACATGAAGGGTCTGATAAGTATACTTTTTCTTGTTATTCCCAATTTTTTAACAGGACAAACAGCTCATGATACACTTCCTTCCAACGTTACATTATCACAATGCATAACCTATGCATTGGCAAACCAATCATTAATTAAGCAATCCTTGCTTGATGAAGATATTACAAGAAGAAACATAAGAATAGCTCTGTCGGGCTGGTATCCGCAACTGGAAGTTGATGCCAATGTGCAACATTTTCTTCAGGTCCCGACAGCCTATTATCCTAACCTGAGCAATCCTCCTCAGTACACTCCATATATACCTTTTCCCTCCACGGCAACTAATGTATCATCTGGCATATTTTCTGCGAACCAGACTTTATATA
>PLLX01000215.1 GCA_003141415.1 Bacteroidales bacterium | reverse complement strand
TTTTTATGATCAATCTTATTAATCACGTTGTCGAGAATTATACGCTTCAGAACATTAATATTCATTACAAATCCGCGTTCTTCTGAAGGTTCCCCCTTAACGGTTACCCATAAAATATAGTTATGTCCATGCCAGTTTGGATTAGAACATTTTCCGAATACTCTCTGGTTAACCTCATCGGACCACTCCTTCCTGAATATCCTGTGGGCAGCACAAAATCGTTCTCGACGGGTCAGGTATATCATATATTGGTGAATTTATGATACAATATTAACCAATAATTTTGATCTTTAAAATTGATGAAAGCTATATTTTAAATTTCAAATGTGCTACAACTCCTTCGTCGTACTGAAGGAGTAATATATTGATTGAAAAATAGATAGAATTTTTGTTGAAGGGAGAATTATTTCTTCCCCTAATACGTGTATTTCAAGAATTCTTGAAACATTTAATTGAAAACATATCTGATGAATAATTCTATTTGTTATTTGTAAGAGAATTGATAATAAATAATTATCTGTTTTTGGTTTGGATCTAATTAAAGTGTTATAATAATATTAAGCAACTCCTGTTTTGTTTTTCCAAGTTTATAACCCAGCATTTCTATCATTTCTTTTTCCTTACCTTCAATAAAAGACAAATCTTTATCAGTAAGATTTTCAAATTTCTGTTTTAGTTTTGCTTTCTTTTTATTCCAGAATCTGATACTAGGAGTTCTCATGATGTTTATTTTTAAGGACTTACCAAAACGTGTGCCAAAAATTAATTGTAAATAGGGACTTATGATTTTAATCTATTAAACATCATAATATCAAACAATTATAAAAATATTATTATTTGAAGGAAGATATTATGAAAATGGATTGTTCCAGAATTGAGAAAAATTCAGTGAAATTATCACAATTATGTGTGAAAATGGAAATACTACCTTGATCCAAATCTCATGGTTCATTTTAAATTTAATAAGCAATAAAAATGCCGGGAGTCAACTTCGCTGTCAGAAAATTTCTATATTTACTTCTCCTTCTATCTAAATGATCATAAATCCCTATGTCATTTAAAATATTATATGTTACAGCTACCCGGACCGAAGGCGAAACACTGGAAAACATCAGGGACACGTTTTCTGTTCGGAAAATGTCAGATAATTTTGAAATTATCCTCCTGGTTGCCGGAGTGGGATCTATATCAACGGCATGGACCTTGAATAAATGGATAGCTCTTAATGGAAAACCTGATCTTGCAATTAATGGAGGGATTGCAGGAAGTTATAAAGATGAGTTTATTCCGGGAGATGTGGTAATGCCACTTTCGGACTGTTTTGCAGATGCCGGAATCGAAGATGGTGATGATTTTTTTACACTTTCTGAAGCGGGCCTTATGGGTTCGGATGAATTCCCTTATAAGAATGGCCTTTTATATTCAGATACAAGATATAGTGATAAGATGAAGGGTTTATTAAAACCCGTCAGAGCAATAACGGTCAATACAGCTACAGGCTCTGAAACATCAAGGGTTAAATTATTGAAAAAATTTAATCCTGACATTGAGACTATGGAAGGTGCAACTTTTTTCTATATTTGTTCCCGGGAAAATATTCCTTTTCTGGCTCTGAGGGCAGTGTCAAATAAGGTTGAACCACGGAATAAAAACAATTGGAACATAGCCCTTGCCCTTAATAATCTGTCAGAGAAGCTTATTGATGTACTTTTAACACTGTAGTGAAAATATGAGATTAACTTTGGGTTTTTCACCATGTCCTAACGATACGTTCATTTTTGATGCAATGGTGCATGGTAGAGTTGATACGGAAGGGTTGGAGTTTGATTATTTTCTTACTGATGTTGAGGAACTTAACAGGAAGGCTCTGAATTCAGATGTTGATATTACAAAAATCAGCTACCATGCTTATGCTTATGCGGCCCGGAACTACCTGATCCTGGATGCCGGAAGCGCACTTGGTCACCGGAATGGACCATTATTGATAAGCAAGCGACGCATAGGTGTCTCAGAACTTCCAGGTCTGAGGATTGCGATACCTGGTAAGTATACAACTGCCAACCTTCTTTTTAGTATAGCCTGGCCCGATGTGGTAACTAAGACTGAATATCTTTTTTCAAAAATTGAAGATGCACTTTTAGAGGATAAGGTAGATGCCGGGCTTATTATTCATGAAACAAGATTTACATATTACAAACGAGGACTTCATAAGTTAGCAGATATGGGCGAGTACTGGGAAACACTTACAGGCTTGCCAATACCTCTGGGTGCCATTGTAATAAAGAGAAATATTCCGGATGACGTTGCCCTGAAAGTCAATCGCGTAGTACGAAGAAGTCTTGAATATGCATACAAAGATTCATTTGCCTCATACGATTTTGTCTCAGGTAATGCCAGGGAGATGGACAGCACCGTTATGAATAACCACATCAAACTATTCGTGAATGAATATACCATCAATCTGGGCAATAAAGGCAGAGAAGCAATAATTGAACTGTTCAGGATTGCCGGCGAAAAAGGAGTTATACCTTTATTACCAGAGAGGATTTTTCTTACCTCACTTTGACTTCACTTTGATTTAATAATGCTAAATTTGAACATAGATAATTGTTCATTGTTTTACTTTTGAAATTATTAATCAAAATATTTAAATCATGGCATTTGAACTACCAAAACTTCCGTACAAGCTAAACGCACTTGTCCCGTATATAAGTGAAGAGACGCTTGATTTCCATTATGGTAAACATCATCAGGCATATGTCAATAACCTGAACGGACTTATACCTGGGACCGAGTTTGAAAAAGCCGATCTGGAAACAATTATTAAGAAAGCTGAAGGAGGCATTTTTAATAATGCTGCCCAGGTATGGAATCATACTTTCTATTTTGAATCTTTTGCACATGATGGCAGAAAAGTCCCAAAAGGAGATATTGTGGAGGCAATAAATGGTTCATTTGGTTCATTCGATTCATTTAAAGAGCAATTTAATAAAGCTGCCACTACCCTTTTTGGAGCCGGCTGGGCCTGGCTGGCTAAAAAAGATGATGGGACACTTCAGATCATCCAGGAATCAAACGCAGGAAACCCTCTGCGTAAGGGACTCAAACCGCTGATAACTTGCGATGTATGGGAACATGCATATTATATTGATTACAGGAATAAACGTCCCGACTATATAAAGTCGTTTTGGGAGATTCTTGACTGGGATCAGGTTTCAAATCGGTTCGGACAGTTATCATATTATTAATATTAGGAGTAAATAAAAATCTTCTCCTGTAAATTTACCTTGAGATTAACAAAAATTTCAATTATGAACTTAAAGGAACTGATATTTAAAACCCGGTCTTATCGTCGTTTCAATGAATCATACCAAATTGATGACAAGACAATTGAATCGCTTATTGATCTTGCAAGACTTTCACCCTCAGGGGCAAACAAACAACCGCTGAAATATCTGTATTACAACACTGCTAAAGAATGTGAAAAAATTTTCCCATATCTGGCATGGGCCGGTTACTTAACTGATTGGCCGGGACCAGAACAAGGTGAGAGACCAACAGCTTATATTATAATCCTTGGAGATAAATCAATATCGGAGTTATTTGGTGTTGATCACGGAATTGCTGCACACAGTATTTTACTTGGTGCCACTGATGCCGGACTTGGAGGGTGTATTATAGGATCAATTAAACGGGATGAACTAACCAACGAACTTTCAATCCCTGATAATTTTGATATACTTTTAATTCTTGCACTGGGGAAACCAATCGAAAATATAATTATTGAGGATATTAAGGGAGCTGATGTGAAATACTGGAGAGATAAGAACAAAAATCATCACGTTCCAAAGAGAAGCTTAAAAGAGCTGATAATTAAGCCATAACAGGATTAGCGGCGATGAAACACATTTTTCTTTTTATTATTTTGTCATTCTATCTTATTCAATCCTCTTTCTGTCAGGAAACAGAAAACTCAGGGGTCAGAATTCTTTTACGTGGTATCGTAATGGATGCCAATACACTCTCGCCTATTTCCAGCTCGCAGATTTTGATCAACCGTGCCTTCACTTCGGTAAGCAATACTGACGGAACTTTTGCTTTTTTTGTATACAGGAATGATTCGATACTCTTCAAACATCTTGGCTATAAGCCTGCATTATTGTCTGTAAGTGATACCCTTGCCGGGAAGGAGTTTGTTGTGGGAATATATATGCATAGTGATACAGTGTCAATTGGTGAGGTTGTGATTGTCCCAAGGTCCAGAAACCTTAAATCTGAAATAATGAATACACCGAGTAAGGTCCCTTCAACAATGGATAATGCCAGGTATAATGTAGCTATATCCGGCTACACCGGACGAACTACTCAGGGAAAACTAGGAGATCCGGCAACAAACTATGATTTGATACGTCAGCAAATGAAGGTTGATGCATATGAGAAAGGCGGTATTCCTTCTGATATGATTGCCGGCATAAACCCATTATTATTGCTGCCCGCAGCTTATCTTCTCATTCATGGGTTGCCCGAAAAACCTACTCCCTTAGAACAGAAGTTAACCGACCAGGAAATTGATCAGATTCAGAAGAAGTACTTTGAAATTCTGAAGCAGCAAAAGTAAGCAGGGACTTTACAAGCTGACGATAAGACAATAAAGTAGTTGCTACTGATCTATCCTTTATAGAATATGGCTTTGATTATATGACTTGCCATCTTTGGATTTTCTTTCAGGCGACGTGTTGAATAGCCAAACCATTGTTTTCCGAATGGCACATAGACTCTCATGGTATGTCCTTCATTTACAATGCT
>PLLX01000199.1 GCA_003141415.1 Bacteroidales bacterium | reverse complement strand
ACCAGTTTCTTCCTGCCTTTTCTTACTAATTGCTGAATTGTCGGCATATTTCCAATTATTTTAGCATTAAATTTTACTTAAAAAAATGGTTTGCAAAGGTATTGTTATTATTTTTTAATTCAAAATCAAGTTGCATTATTTTTTAAAACAATATAAAATACATATATTAATAGCCTGAAAATTATAATTATTCAGGCTATTACGCATGTTCAGAATCAATATATCTTACTAAAAAATGTAAGTTATCAACAGGTTCCTTCCCGATCTTTCCCTGCGAAAAACATTTTGTAAACTTACGGTGAAAGAAAAAACGGTACTCCTGTATTTCAAAAAACTTGTGCAAAGGAAATAAAAAATTTGTAATTCTCACTGCTTTCTTAAACTGTTTTTAAAAAATTATTATTTTTGTCACCTCCAAAACATCGTATAATAAATAATTATTACATATAATATACATCGAAACATGAAAACATTCCAGGCGGACCAGATTAAAAATATCGCTCTTCTGGGTAACTCAGGTTCAGGTAAAACTACCCTTGCAGAGGCGATGCTTTTTAATGGCGGCATTATCGAAAGAAGAGGTACAATTGAAGGAAGTAATACAGTTTCAGATTATCGTCCTATTGAGCATGAAAATGGAAACTCAATCTTTTCAACAGTCCTGTATACTGAATTTCAGAACCATAAAATAAATATTTTTGATACCCCTGGCCTGGATGATTTCAGCGGCGGAGTAATTTCTTCACTATTTGCATCCGATGCTGCGGTATTGACAATTAACGTGCAGAATGGTGTTGAAGTAGGAACTGAAATACATTTCCGGCATGCAGAAAAAGAGAACAAACCTTTAATAATTGTCGTTAATGGTCTGGATCACGAAAAAGCCAATTTTGAGAAGACGCTCGAAATGCTGAAGGAAAGATTAAGCAGCAATGTTATCCTTATTCAGTATCCCGTCAACGAAGGAATTGGATTTAATTCTATCATCGACATCCTTAAAATGAAAATGCTCCGTTACTCTAAAGATGGAGGAAAAGCAGAAATAGTTGATATACCTACTGATCAGGCAGCCAAAGCCGCAGGTCTGCATAGTGCCCTCGTTGAAAAAGCCGCAGAGAGTGATGAAGCTCTGATGGAACTGTTTTTTTCAAACGATTCTCTTACGGAAGAAGAAATAAAAAAAGGTATTGCCAAAGGATTAAGAACAAGGGGCCTGTTCCCTGTTTTATGCCTTTCATCAAAACACAATATTGGTGTCGACAGCCTGATGGAATTTATAATAAATGAAGCTCCATCACTTGAAGATATGCCCCTCCAGGTTAACAGTAAAAGAAATGAAGTCAAACCAAATCCTACCGGACCTGCTTCAGTCTATGTGTTTAAATCATCAATTGAAGAACATATAGGTGAGATACATTATTTCAGGGTATATTCCGGAAAAGTTACCGAAAACCTTGATGTTGTCAACAGCAATAATGGCACAAAAGAAAGACTGGCTCAATTATATATTTGCGCCGGTAAGAACAGAACAAGGGTTCCTGAACTGTACCCTGGTGATATCGGAGCATTTGTAAAACTGAAAAATACAAAAACAGGTCACACACTGAATGTTCCGGGTAATGACTGGAAATATGAAGGTGTTAAATTCCCCGAACCCAAATACAGGACAGCGATCAAGGCTCAAAGTGAAAGCGATGATGAAAAACTTGGTGAAGCTTTGAATAAGATACATCTCGAGGACCCGACAATCGTTATAGAATACTCAAAAGAGCTAAAACAGATAATTGTTCATGGACAGGGTGAATATCATCTTAATATCATGAAGTGGCACCTTGATAATATTTATAAGATCCACACTAACTTCAATGCCCCTAAAATACCTTATCGCGAGACAATTACAAAGTCAGCCCAGGCCGACTACCGGCACAGAAAGCAATCCGGCGGTGCAGGTCAGTTTGGTGAGGTTCACATGATTATAGAACCTTTCGAAGAGGGTTCAAAAGAGGCAACTATGCAAAAAATCAATGGTAAGGAGATAAAAATATCAGTCCGCGACAAAGAGGAAATTACTCTTCCCTGGGGTGGAAAACTGGTGTACGTAAACAGTATTGTCGGAGGTTCTATTGATGCCCGTTTTATGCCGGCAATCCTGAAAGGAATCATGGAGAAGATGGAGATTGGCCCGCTTACAGGTTCATACGCCCGCGATATAAGAGTTTATGTATATGATGGAAAGATGCACCCGGTTGACTCAAATGAGATTTCTTTCCGCCTTGCAGGAAGAAATGCATTCAGCCAGGCTTTCAAAATCGCCGGACCAAAAATTCTGGAACCTGTGTATGATGTTGAAATCATGGTTCCATCAGACCGTATGGGTGATGTTATCAGCGACCTTCAGGGCAGACGTGGAATGGTTCTTGGTATGTCAAGTGAAAGGCGTTTTGAGGTTATCAAAGCAAAAGTGCCTCTCGCAGAAATGAATAAATATTCGACAGCTCTTAGCTCTATAACAGGTGGTCGTGCAATGTATTCAATGAAATTCGCCGAATATGCGCAGGTACCGGGCGATGTTCAGGACCAGGTTATTAAAGCTTATGCTGAAGAAGAAGAGGAAGAATAGAGATTTTAAATTCTGTTTGATGATAATTGTAGAGCCAGGTTCGAGACCTGGCTCTATGTATTTTACGCAGGTATCTTTAAAATATTTCATTAAATTCGTAGACGAATGAGCCGGAAAAATATTTTAAAATTGTTCCAAACTCTGGGGCCGTCTTCGTTCCCTCTGTTTCACTCAGTGTAACTAAAAATTTAAGAACTTGTACAGAGTTACGCAGAGTAGCTCAAAGTCTCACAGAGTAGATTTATTCAAAAAAATTTGCATGAAAACAAAAAAAATCATTTACCAGGTCGATGCATTTACGACCATACCATTTAAAGGAAATCCTGCCGGAGTTTGTATCCTTGATCGGGAACCCGATGCAACATGGATGCAGAATATTGCGATGGAAATGAATCTTTCTGAAACTGCATTTGTTTTTCCGGGAGAGAATTGTCGTATAATCAGATTTTTCACTCCCGTAGCAGAAATGAAGCTTTGTGGCCATGCTACCTTATCTACTTCGCATATATTATATGAAACAGGAACAGTAAAAAGCAATGATGAGATCAGGTTTTCATCTAAAGCCGGTGGTCTGGTTATAATGAAACATGGTGACTGGATAACAATGAATTTCCCGGCATACACATTGGAAAAAATGGCAATAACGGATGAATTTAAAAAAGTGACAGGTTCAATTCCTGAGGAGTTGTATAAGGCTGGGTTTGGATGGACTCTTGCTCTTATGAAGAGTGAAAAGGAGGTAAAAAGCATGAAACCGGATTTTTCTATGATGAAAGGTTCTGTATTTGGAGATCTGATTGTGACATCTGAATCTGAAGATCCCAATTACGATTTCTGTGTCCGTTGTTTTGCTCCTGGAGTAGGAATTGATGAAGATCCGGTAACCGGCTCCGCTCATTGCGCACTCGCTCCTTTCTGGTCAGAAAAGACAGGTAAAACAGATTTTAATTCACACCAGGTTTCAAAAAGAGAAGGTATTCTTAAAGTTTCTCTAAAAGATGACCGGGTTGAAATTTCAGGTCAGGCTAAAACTATTTTCAAAGCAGAATTGCATGTTTAAAAAGAAGTCAGATATGCAGTCTGTTGCTTCATTGGATTGTCAAAAATAAAAGAGTATATTACAAAGTCAAAAAATTGCTGAAATGAAACAAGATAATGATTTGCGTATCATTGAGTTGGGTTTGATCCTGCCCCCTGCACCAAAACCAGTCGGAATTTATAAACCTGTTCTGGTGGTTGATAAATTTCTCTATGTATCGGGACAGGGACCCATTTTAGCTGACGGAACCATGATGAAAGGAAAGGTTGGCGCAGATTTGGATACTGCTGCAGGTAAACTGGCTGCCAGACAAGTTGGACTTACAATGCTTTCAACAATCAAGACTCATTTTGGAGAACTTAAAAAGATCAAACGGATAGTTAAGGTGCTGGGAATGGTCAACTGTACTCCCGAATTCGACAGTCATCCTGCTGTTATCAACGGATTCAGTGAGTTAATGTCTGAAGTTTTTGGCGAAGATAACGGTGTTGGAGTAAGAAGTGCAGTCGGGACGATGCTTCCCATGAATATTGTCGTTGAAGTTGAAGCTATGTTTGAATTGTATTAGACAAGAATGGAAAAAGGCATATCTTCAGAAATCCTCTGGTATCAGGTTGAAAAAATAAATGAAGTTCCCTCCCCTTCCCTGCTGGTTTATCCTGACCGCATTGAAAGTAATATTAAGAAAATAATTGATATTGCCGGAGGTGTTGATCAATTAAGGCCACATGTCAAAACGCATAAAATGGCCGAGATCATAAAACTTCAGATGAAATATGGTATTTATAAGTTCAAATGTGCTACAATATCGGAAATGGAGATGGTTGCAAGGTGCGGAGCAACTGATATCCTGCTTGCCATACAACCGGTCGGCCCGAATATTGAAAGGTTTTTTAAATTAAAGCAAGAATTCAATAATATAAAAATTTCCTGTATCGCCGATAATGAGGAGGTTATTATTCAGCTTTCAGATTTGGCAAGGAAATCTGGCGTCGAAACTCACATCTGGCTGGACATTAACAACGGGATGAACCGTACTGGTGTGATTCCCGGAGAAAAGGCAGCAAGGCTCTTCAAAAGAATCATGGATTCACCTATGCTCATTGCAGAGGGACTTCATGTCTATGACGGTCATATTCATGAACCGGATCTTTCAGCCAGGGAAAAACTATGCAATGAATCATTTGTACCGGTAATGAGCCTGATTGAAGAGCTGAAAAACGAAGGTATTTCACCTGTCAGAATTATCGCAGGGGGGACTCCTACATTCCCGATTCACGCTTTAAGAAAAGATGTCGAAACCAGTCCAGGAACACTTTTACTATGGGATTGGGGCTACAGCAGCTCCTTCTCTGATATGAATTATTCCCATGCAGCAGTTTTACTTACAAGAATTATAAGTAAACCGGGAAAGGACTTGTTATGTCTCGATCTTGGCCATAAAGCAGTTGCTTCTGAGATGCCTCAACCACGTATTAAACTTCTGGATCTTGAGAAATATACAATCGTCAATCATAATGAAGAACATATGGTGATCCGAACAGCTGTAGCATATAAATATAAAACCGGGGATCCTCTATATGCTATACCATGGCATATTTGTCCAACTGTTGACCGGCATGACACTGTATATGTGATTAATGACCACAGTGTTAAAGGACAATGGAATGTTGAAGCAAGAAAAAGAAAGATTACCTTCTGATCCAAACCTGACCAAATGTTAGATAAGCCTTTGATTTTTGATGGTCATCTCGACCTTGCGATGAATGCCCTCGAATGGAACCGCGATTTAAGATGGAAGGTTGAAGATATACGCAAAAGCGAGGAAGGGATGACTGATAAGCCTGACAGGGCAAATGGAACAGTAAGTTTACCTTCAATGCGTGAAGGGCATGTTGGTTTTTGTGTTGCCACTCAGATAGGGAGATATGTAAAACGTGGAAACAATATGCGGGGGTGGAAATCACCTCAACAGGCATGGGCTCAGACCCAGGGTCAACTGGCCTGGTACAAAACCATGGAAGAGGCTGGCGAGATGATCCAGATCCGTAATTGCAAGGATCTTGAAAAACATCTTCAATTATGGGAAAATCCATCTGAAAATACAGCTGTAGGTTATATTTTAAGTCTTGAAGGTGCCGACTCAATCATTTCAATGAAATACCTTGAAAAAGCTTTTAATTATGGATTGCGTGCTATAGGGCCGGCTCATTATGGCCCTGGAACATACGCACAGGGAACTGATTCCACTGGTGGGATAGGAATAAAAGGACTTGAACTTCTTAAAGAGATGGAAAAACTCGGTATAATACTTGATGCTACCCATCTATGCGACGAAAGCTTCCGGGAATCTTTGGATATATATAATGGACCTGTTTGGGCAAGTCATAATAACTGTCGTGCATTTGTACCTCACAACAGGCAACTCTCCGACGAACAGATCACTGAACTGGCAAGCAGAGATGCTGTGATTGGTGTTGCACTCGACGCCTGGATGATGGTTCCCGTCTGGGTCAGAGGAAAATCGGATCCTAATTCCATGGGAGTATCCTTAAAACTGATGATCAACAATATAGACCATATTTGTCAGCTTGCCGGAAACTCTTTTCATGCCGCTATCGGGTCGGATCTCGATGGCGCTTTTGGAAAAGAACAATGCCCGTATGACCTTGATACCATCGCTGACCTTCAGAAGGTGCCTGACAAGCTTACTGAAATTGGTTATTCCGAATCAGATATTCAAAATATTCTGAGCAATAACTGGATCAGGTTTCTAAAGAAAAATCTGCCGATGTAATAACAGCGCAACGGCGCCGTTGAGCCCTTATCTGTATAGATACACGAATCCCCTATACTCCTTACCATTATAAGCAATATTATCCCACCCGTATGCCTTGATAACATAGAAATAGACCCCGGGGGAAGCTTTAACAGATGATGAATTCACATTCCCGTCCCAACCTTTCCATTTTGAGACGAGATCTCCAAGACCATAAAAGGAGTAAACTTTAAGACCACTTTGGCTGTAGATCTCGACGCTTAAATTCCTTAGCGATTTTGATTCAACAATAAAATTGTCGTTCAATCCATCACCATTAGGAGTAAAGACATTCGGAATATGAAGCTCAGACGGATCTACTACAATATTTTTATCAAGCCGCAAGGAATCAACACAATGCAAGTCGCTTTCAACAGTCAGCTTAACTGAATATTCTCCTGGAATATAGTAAGTATGAGGTTCGGGAGTGCTGAGTTCTGAGGTTGTTGTATCTCCAAATTCCCATTTGTATTTGGATGCTCTCACCGATTTATCGGTGAATGTCACCACAAGTGGAGCCTGACCGTTATCGGGATCAACAGTGAAATCTGCCTTAACACGAATAGTCTGATAGGAGAATGAGGATTCGCTTACACAACCAAAACTATCACTCACCTGAAGGTTGTAGATGACATCAACGAGAGGCGGATCGAAAGTCTGTGGGTTCAGATAAAAGTCGGGATATGGAATGTCAGACGACGGATCAGAGGACCATAAAAATCTGACACTGTTAGGTAGTTTTACAGGAAGCCCGTTAGCAATATTATTATAATAGAAAGTATCAATTGCTGCCTGTCCTTTCAATGCAACATAATCACAGGTACGATTCTGTAAGGCCGATGATGAAAATGGTTTATCTGAAAAAATCCAGCCGACAAAAGTTGTATCAAATCCCCCACTGATAATAACTTTATATCCTCCATCATTGAGATCATTTAAAGACGAAGAAGAAACTCCGGATTCTGTTTTGAGAGAAGTGCTGAAACTTTTTGTGATGTCGCTCCATTGATACCATGCGAAATTAAAAGGACCTGTTCCTCCTGGGCTACTTGCATTCAGAGTCCCTTTTTGTGATCCGGATGCGTTACAAAATATGAAAACAGGATCTTTAACCGTCGGAGCTGAAGGATAAGAAGTATACCGCTCAGCACTCATTCCCGGTGCCGAAAGCTGAGCCTCAGAAACAGCCGGCAGCAACAGAATTATTATTATCAAAAAATAACGCACAGGCAATCAGATCTTTGTATTTAAAACGCTTTCTGAATCTATTTGGTATTCTCTTTTGCAATTATAATAAAAAGAGGGCAATATTCAGGGTCAATCCACATGAAATACCTCTTCCATATCTGCCCACCATTCCCCTT
>PLLX01000174.1 GCA_003141415.1 Bacteroidales bacterium | reverse complement strand
AGAGTTTTTGCCGCTCCTCCTGTATTACTCCTGTTGTAAGATCACCTTGGCAGTCGTCTACCCGCCTATTCGCACAAAATTAATTGAAAACTTCCAGATAGGTTAACTATTTGATATTTTAGATTGATTATCAAGAATTAGTACAATAGTTTTACTCAAGGGCAGGTGACAGGTAAATATCTATCTGCCTGATGTATCCGTTCCTTTCAAAAATCGCAGAGGAAGTTGCGGCATTCAGGGTAAGTCCCTCCATTTCAGAATTTCCCTCTTCAGTAGTGATTCTTATGAAATTCCGTGATGAGATGTGGTATATTACCGGTACCTGGCAGATTGTAAATGCGAGACTATCAATTTCTATAGGTATAATCTTCTGAATATTTCCGGAAGATATATAATAAAAGTTATCCTGAGACCGCAGGAATTCGGAACGGCGAAGGAGGCGCGGAATAAATGATATCTTACCCGATTCGACAATTACTCCAAGTTCGCCGAACCTGGATATGATATCTTCTTTTACCTGCCCGGTCATTCCCGGCTGTTTCGCACCTCCATTGCCTGGAGTATGTGAATAGGCATCAGTAGGAAAAGCTCCGTACACTTCCGGTTTCTTGTTTAATCCTAATCCGGCACGTATATCGTAATAATGCCGAACCATCTTTCCTAACTGATCATCTCCTGCTTCAGACTTAAGACCCTGGAAATAATTTTCACACACTGCCAGCATCAGTTTGGAAACCATATGCCAGTATACACAGCCAAGTCCTTCAAAACCATAAAACGTTCCTGAACGACCTGTAAAAGACTGGTGGTCAAATACATTTTCATAAAGATCAATGATATATTCTTTTTCGACTTGATTAATCATGTATTCAGGTTCCAGAAGCTCCAGAGCTTTTTTCAGATATGATGCATTCCTGAAGCCGCTGTTAAAGTGATAAAGACCATCCATGTCTTTAAAGAGAATGCTGATATTCCCGTTCCTCATCAATTCTGTAAGAAGGTTGGATTTGGTCACCGATTCAGAAGGGATGATATTCTTTTCTGTAAACCGGGGAAGTTGCCTGTCGGGGTAAAGCATATAGCTGTATTGATCTTCACGAAACATAGCACTAAATTTTAATGCATCGAGCACTTCATTGACCTCGCCGGGTTCCAGTAAACCCGACGATAATACCGCCACCTGTCCTTCAAGCATTTCGTAAAGACGGCGAATTGTCACCCCATCATCCTTAAATGAAATTAGGTTATAGGAATGATAGAGATTATCACTGCGTTTATTTCTGCGAATCGACTTATCGATGAAATTAATGGTTAAGGTAAAAAACTGATCCAGCGCTTCAGATGCAACAAAATTCTTTTTCCCCGAGAAACCATATTTATAAAGTTTTTCCCGGTAGTCGCTACCAGCCGTACCAAGGGCATCTATGATTGATTTCCGTTCTTTGTCAGAAAATGCTCTGCCTAAAATTGGTTCGTACTGTTTAAAAGTATCATTTATTGATTTTAAAAATGAGATAACCTCCTCAGAGACTTCAAATTCACTATCCGGGTTTTCAATGAATAACTCTTTTAAAAAATTCTGGAGCCTTCTTAAATAACACAAAGTAACCATCGAAGAACCAAATCCGACAAGAGCATTATTTGCATCGTTCCATTCAGGACGCTGCGTATTCATCCATATTCCAGCCTCAGGTATAAAATTTGAAAGCTTGGTAAGAATGCTCAGCAGTATCTTTTCAGTAAAGTTGACAAGTTTAATCTCATCGTTGCTATCCTTAATGAGCTTCCCATCGCTTCCGATTGAAGCTACCCTCCCAAGAGCCGCTTTTTCAGCTTGATTATCAAAGTCAATAGTTACAAAGGGGTTCTTTACCAGATCTTTATATGATTTAATCCTGTAAGGTACATCCGCATAGGCGAAAATATTCTCTGAAAGCATTTTATTCAGTTTACCGGGATGGTATTTTTTTGAAATCTCAAGCAATTTCAGCAAATAAATTACCTGGTGATCTCCCCAGTACCCAATACTTGCCCATGGATCATGAGGATCCGGTGATTCCCAGTCAATACCATTGCGTGTTATACGATAGGGATTATATCCATCTGCTGTTGATGCATTTAAGAATTTGCATATCATACTCTCAATATAGGATGGATATGATAATGCCAGTGCCTCCCAATTCTGAAAGATATCTCTCCAGTTACCCTGATAATTAAGGCTTTTTGAGCCATTTTCTTTTTTTAATTCAATTGAAAATATGTTCCAGGGACGGGAAGGGTCACCATGCCTTCTGCTCAATGCAAGCGGCAGATATTCGTAGCAGAGTCTTAGTAACTGTGAATCATTTTCTAAAGCGGCTTTTTCAAGTAAACTTTGTAAACTGATATGTATATCAATAGATTCAAAAAAGGACCTTTTTCTTAAATAAACAGGTGAATTGGCTCCCTTTATAAAATCAACAAGGTCATCTTTTGATATACAATAATTATTATCAAAAATACCGCCGCGCATAACATTGAAAAAAACATTTGACAAATGCCTGTTTATACTCAGTTTATCATCTGTAAGTTGCAATCCGTCAGCTGAGGCAATTATATTAATAAGGTCGTTGGTACATTCTGCTACATCTTTTTTCAGAAGTTCGGAAATACTGTCATTTTCTTTTAGAAGATGGTCGAGTAAGGCAATCTGTCCGGCATCCTTATTTACATCAGCAATTATGTACCAGGTATTCTCCTTCCCGGCTTCAAGATTAATATCCGCATTTATTAAATAGGCTCCCCTTTCTGCTCTTATATCTGACTCTTTCTTAATCTGATGCCCCTTTCTGAAATTATCAATTTGGCGTGCTGATAAAAGTATTTTTGCATCGGGGATGCCTTCTGACCATACCACATTTGCAGTTAAAGCTTCGCTGGGTTCAGCCCTGTCAACCAGTATTGAACTCAACATATATAGGGCAATTTTGGTATTCAACAACAGCTCATTCTTCTTATATGCATCAACCAGGTTGCTTAAGGTGAGTTGAAGAATTCTGGTAAGGCCGGCTGGCAAAATATTTAGTATTCCGTCAATAATTGAGATATTACATTCAGTTTCCCCGTAATTGGTTAATACTGACTTTCTGATAATTCCAAATCTTTCACTGTTCATCCAGCTATATGAGAAAGTTAACTTTAGCTGCTCATTTATCTCTTCAAAGATGATTTTATTACCATAAATACTTTTATATAAATTTCTTTGAATTTTGTATACCCCGGAGTATCGATCTGAAAATGGTTCCCATAAAGAGGTATCTTTTCCTCTGGTAACAAGAAAGGTTGATTTACTTCCGGTAATCTCTCCTGAATCCTGGATTTTGTCAACAGTATAATATGGGAATAAGGCATTATCCGGATTTTTTCTACCAGCTGTAATACCCCCGTTGCTCGAAAGAAACATCCAGTGGTCAGAGTTACTGACGATAGTAATAAAAAACGGATCCATCTCATTGTATCCGGCAATCTTGTAAAAAGTCTCTCCGTCTATATTAACAAACCCTCCCGATAAGCTGTTCCTTTCATTGTGAAGAAAACAATTGCCGAGTAAAATCTTCCTTTCTTCCTTTGATGACATAGTTTATGGCTGTTATATTTCTTTATTAATTGAGTTCATAAACTCTCACATAATCAATAATAAACCTGGCCGATTTCATTTCAGGATCCATTCCTTTGGCTCCTCCCCAACCTCCGCCCATGGCAAGATTGAGAATCAGGTTTTGTGGTTTATTAAAAGGCCATGTTAAATTATTTGACGTATCATGATAATCAAAGTATTTCTTCCCATCAATTAAAATAGAAATGCCACCACTAAGCCATTCGATGGAATAGATATGGTATTCATTAGTCATATTATTGACATCAATGATTGAAGTTGGCTGGTTACCCAACTTGAAATAGTATGCTCCGCAATGTACTGACGCATGTGTTTTTCCGTTCCCTGTTTTTGGATCCATTTCAAAGCCAACATTTTCCAAAACGTCAATCTCTCCGCAATATGGCCACGATAATTCATCCTTGTAATCATCACCCAGCAGCCAGCCTGCTGACCATGTTCCTCTTCCTGCAGGCACTTTTGCCCTGAATTCTATTTTGCCATACAGGAAACTCTCTTTGCCGCGGGTTGTCAGACGGGCAGAACTCCATGGGTATACTCCGTCATCCTTTCTTGCTTCAATTATCAGGTTGCCATCTTCCTGTCTTGCATTTTCCAACCTGTTTGCAGTATAATACTCTAATTCGTTATTTCCCCATCCCCAGTTTCCTATATCAAATGTCCATTTTGATGAATCGGGTAAGCCCGTTCCGTTAAATTCATCACTCCACACCAGCTTCCACTCTTTTCCTGAGGTTTTTTGTGTTAATACAACCGGTGAGCTTTTGTGCTTTCTGATCAAATCAAAGCAGATCTTTTCAAATACAACAGTACCTGTGTCATAATGAAGACGCATCAAATGGGTACCCGACACCAGTGGAGATCCATCCTTCTCAATCAGATCAGTTCCACTCACAGAAGCTCTCTTAAGCATCAGGTTACCAGTTATATTGTATGTTCTCCCGTCTTTATTATCAACATTATCTTCAATCCAGCTTGCAACTTCTGATGAACCTGATGTTGCTCCCGACAGACTGATTTTATACCGGCCTGTTTCAGGCACCTGAACTTTGTACTCAAGCCATCCGCCTTTACTGGCTCTTACATAGTCTCTGTTTTTTTCATTGAATTTAACAACCCCGGCAGAATTTGAATTTACATAATCCCCGGCCCGAACGGTAATAGAACATGAATCAGTCTTGGTAATGGCGTCCTGATTTTTCTTCTTACTCTGATTGGAAGTACAATTCAGAGTCAATATAAAGATCAAAGCGGATGCTGTTACAATTTTTATTCTGAAAAGTGAAATCATAGTTATTGATTTAAGGATTTTACATTAAATTAAAACTTCGATGAAAAGCATATTGATTCTCTTTTTTAGCTTTATATGCAAGTTTGGTTTTGTCTGTTCACGATTTCTTTTTTACAAGGATTGCTTCCAGCTCTTCAAGAGATCTTCCTTTGGTCTCAGGTAACAATTTCCATATGAAGCCAAGACCTATAAGAGCAAATAATCCATAAAGCAAAAATGTTCCGCTGCTTCCCAGGGTAGCTAATTCCCATGGAAAAACAAGCTGAACAAGGAAACTTATTGCCGAATTAATAAACCCCACAAAAGAGATTGCCGTGCCTCTTATTGCATTGGGAAACAGTTCAGAGAATAAAACCCACATTACAGGTCCGAGAGATACAGCAAATGCAGCAACAAATCCAAGTATTCCGATTAGTATCAGAGTAGGATTCATAGTTATTGAAGCTGAAATGAACTCAGATTCATACTTCTTTTCAACCTCTTCGCCCATCGCTTTCTTGACGACATTTTTAAACTCAGTATCACTTTTATAGATTTTATTCATTACCGGAGCAAGCTGAACCTTGTTTATTTCAGAAGGTAGTTTTGAAGATGATGCATCTGTCAGTTCATATTTTGCAGAATTAAATCCATAGGCTAGCAGAAACATACTAATAGTAATGAAGGAGATACCAATAATTAGGAGTGGTTTTCTTCCAAGTCTGTCTATCAAAACCATAGCCACGATAGTAAATACAACATTTGTAAGACCTACCAGGATGGCTTGAATAAATGCAGCATCAGTTCCTATTCCTGATTGTTCGAAGATCATCGGTGCATAAAAGAATACGGAATTGATCCCTGTTATCTGCTGGAGAACAGCAATGACAATACCTATTGTTAAAACAAGTTTCATTGCAGGAAGAAACAGGTCTTTAACAGGAGTCTTTTGTTTCGGGGCGGATTCTTTTGAGACATTATCCTTAATTTCACTAATAACCTTTTCTGCATTATCATCGTCAAACTTCTTCATGATATTCAGAGCCTCATCATATCTTCCTTTCATTACAAGCCATCTGGGACTCTGGGGAATAAAAAGCAGAAGGAAGAAGTAAATAGTTGCAGGTAAAAATTCAATTCCAAGCATCCATCTCCATATATATTCCTTTAATCTAAGCGATTCAACCCATGATGCGTTTGATTTTGAAAGATGAACAATAAGGTAATTGGTAAAGAAAGCAACAGATATACCGACTACAATATTTAACTGATTAAATGACACCAATTTACCACGTTTATCGGAAGGTGAAATCTCAGCAATGTACATTGGAGCAAGTATTAAAGATGCGCCTACCCCAAGGCCTGCTAGCATCCGTGCCATTACTAACACAATGAATGATGGTGCTAATGCAGCAAGAAAGGCTGAAAATGCATAAAGCAGGGCTGATGCCTTCAGGACAATAGTTCTGCCAAACCTGTCACTTAATGGCCCGGCAAATATCATTCCGGCAGTAGCTGCAAGAGAAAGAGAAGCAACTGCCCATCCCAGCTCAATCTTTGACAGGTTGAATTCTGGTTCGATAAATTTTATTACCCCGGAAATAACAGAGGCGTCAAATCCCATTAAAAAACCGCCAAGAGCTACAATCAGGGCGGTAAGTACAACAGAACTTTTTTGTTTTTTCATATTTGAAGTATTAGATTACTTTGAATAATAGGTGGATAAATTTATGAATTACCTGGGAATAATCGCACATAAAAAATTATCTTATGAGATTTTTAAAAACCTTTTGCATTTTGTAATGTTTAAGAAGAAGTCAGAAGTAATTACTTCTTCGGACTTCAGACTTCGGTCTTCGGACCTGCTAATGAAACTTTCAAATTAAAAGGAAATAAAACAAAACTTTATAAGATAGAAACATGGCTGATCTAAGAACACATTATATGGGATTGGAACTAAAGAATCCTATAATAATCGGTGCAAGCAATATTGTAACTGATATTGATAATCTGAAAAGAATCGAAAAAGCAGGAGCTGCTGCAGTTGTTTACAAATCGCTGTTTGAAGAACAGATTCAACTTGAAAACCTGGAACTCTACGAACGAAAAACAGAATATTCCGAGCGTAATGCTGAAATGATCAATCTTTATCCGGTATCCATATCGGGAACTCCGGATATAATGGAACATTTATTGGCCCTGAAAAAGGCAAAAGATTCAATAACTATTCCCCTGTTTGCAAGTATAAATGCAATTCTGGATGAAACGTGGGTTGAATATGCAAAAAAAATTGAGGAGACAGGAGTTGACGGTCTGGAACTGAACTTTTATTCTGTCCCGGAAAAAATCGGTAAAGAATATGAAGATATTGAAAAGAAACAGATTAAAATTCTAAAGAACGTAAAGTCAGCTGTCAATATTCCTGTTTCAGTAAAACTAAGTTCATACCATACCAATCCTTTAAAACATATTGCCGATCTGGATAATGCTGGAGCTGATGGATTTGTTCTGTTCAACAGGCTTTTTCAACCCGATATTGACATTCTTACGGAAGAACATCATTTTCCATATAGTTTAAGCAACAGTGAAGACAACAGATTACCCTTACGTTTTGCAGGTTTGCTATATGGCAATATGAATGCTTCAGTTTGCACAAACACCGGGATAATGAACGGTTCTGATGTGATCAAAATGTTACTTGCCGGAGCTGACTGTGTACAGATTGTAAGTACCCTTTATTTAAATCAGATCGAGGTTGTCAGTAAGATGATTCATGAAATAGGAAAATGGATGGATTCAAGAAGTTACACTACAATTGAAAGTTTCAGAGGCAAGCTATCGAAAAAAAAATCAGATAATAAATTACCCTATCATCGTGCACAATACATGGANNACATGGATTTTATGATGACAACAACGCAGATCCTGAAGAAATATAAGATCATCAATTAGAAAATTTTGTCCTTCACTCCTTATTATTGGCTCCCCCAGGAGGGCAAAAAATCGAGAAATGGTGGAAGGGGGAGCAAAAAGGGAGAACTGGAGCCATGGGGGCTAAAAAATCCAATAATTCATTAACTTTGATCATACAAAAATACTATGTATGAGAAACATAAGATTCTTATTCCCTGCACTTCTTATCT
>PLLX01000231.1 GCA_003141415.1 Bacteroidales bacterium | reverse complement strand
TTTTGTAATTTTGCCGGACATTTCGAACTCGGGGTCAACTTTTAGTTACATTTGCCCGATAAGAAATAGAATGGCATTATTAGTGATTTTAAATCTGCAATTATTATTCCCTTGAAACCATTTGCAAAAGGGATCTTATCGACAGATTTTATTAGCCGTAAGCATGTACGATAATCTCAGAAGATGNNAGGGATTATGGTGCTTATCAGCTCAGGAAAAGATATAATTCTGTTGTTATTGCAGGTATTATTTTCGCATCACTGATTGTAAGTTTGGCCGTAATCCTCCCATTCGTTCTTACTCACCATTCTGATAATATTCTCAATGGAAACAGGGGTTATGTCCAGCTTAAGATGGAAAACCTTGAACCGCCTAAAGAAGAGATCTATGTACCTCCTTCTCCACCTCCTCCGGAGGCTGTCCATGTGGAGGAGATTGTTAAATATGTTCCACCGGTGGTTGTTGATAGTGTGACTCCTGTTGACAAATCGCAGCTTTCAACTGATGAGTATCTTAATCAGACAACCAAAGAAAAAGTTGATTACAGTGGAACAGGAACAGGTGATAATCTGATGTCAGGGCAGGACGGGACCGAGACAGATGAACCCTTTTTCCTTGTAGAAGTAATGCCCTCTTTTAAGGGTGGTGGGCTGGAGAAATTCCGGTTATGGGTCCAAAATCGGACCATTTATCCAAAGGCTGCTGTCGATAAGAAGATAAGAGGAAAAGTATATCTGACATTCATAGTTGAGAAAGATGGTTCAGTAAGCAATGTGACAGTTGTCAAAGGTGTTGACCCATTGTTAGATGATGAAGCAGTAAATGCTATCTCTGAATCACCCAAATGGACACCGGGACTACAAAGAGGGGAACCGGTCAGAGTAAGATACTCAATACCTTTGAATTTTAGTTTTTGAAATTTAATTATCAACAAAAGAGAGAGTTATACATATTTGCAATTTCAATGTTTTTCTTATCTTTATCTGCATCTATATTAAATTATAATTATATGAAAAGAATTGTACCCATTGTTTTTATCTTTATAATTATTTTTTCAGGCTGTGGTTCCTCAAAAAAGCAACTCCAGAAGGGAAACTATGATGCAGCTGTCCAAAAAGCTGTAAAACAGCTACGGAAGGACCCAACAGATGCTAAGCAGATAGATATCCTCAACCAGGCCTATAAAATTGCAAATGACCAGGATAATGAAAAAGTCCGTCTCCTCAAAATGGAAGGTAAACCAAACAACTGGGATGAGATATATCTGGTTTATAAAGCATTGAACGACAGACAATCACTGGTAAAAACAGTAACACCTTTGAATATGAAGGGGAAATCTATTGAATATTCATATGTTGATTATATGCCTGATATGGTCAATGCAAAACAAAAGGCAGCTGATTACTATTATAATCATGGTAATGAACTGATGAAAAGCGGGATAAAAGAATCATATCGGCAAGCATTTGCCGAATATTTGAGAGCTAAGGAATATGTAGGTGATTATGAGGGAATTGACAGTAAGATTCAGGATGCTAAGTTTCAGGGGATGAGCAGAGTATTTGTTTCACTTCAAAATAGTTCGAGAATAAAATTTCCAAAAGAATTTGAGGATGACCTTTTGACTCTCGATTTGCCAAAACTAAACTCCGATTGGGTTGAGTATTATACTTCGAATCCGAATGATAATACTCAGTATGATTATTATGTTAATGTTAATATTAAAAATGTTGCCGTCAGACCTGATCAGTCTTTACAGAGAGATTCTGTGATTAAAAGAGATATTGAGGATGGCTATTCTTATGTTCTTGATCAGAAAGGGAACGTGATGAGAGATTCCATTGGCAATGATATTAAACAGAAGAAGTACAAAACTGTTCAATGTGCTCTTGTCGAAACTATTCAATCAAAAGCTTGCAGAATAGATGGTGATGTGCAAGTGATCCAGATGAACCCGAATAAAGAACTGAAAAAAGATCCGATAGGAGCTCAATCAAATTTTGAAAATATTTCATCACGTGCTCTTGGTGATATTCAGGCACTTAATCAAAAACAACTTGAAAGAACAAAAACATCAATTGTGCCATTCCCAACAGACAGAGAAATGATTCTCCGATGTTCGGAATCTTTAAAAGGAGCTATAAGAGGGGCTATTCAAAATGACAGGAGGTTTATTTACTAGAAGATTCTGGAATAAATCCGTGTTATAATTAGTTAAGGCAGAAGACGGAAGCCGGAAGTCAGAAGTAATAATTTTTTACTCTTCGGACTTCTGCCAGATTGAACTATTAACTGACAAATAGGGCTACTAATATGATCGAAACAAATAAACCCAGGGAACGGGCAATACTTATTGGAATTCAATATCACGGGCAGGATGAGAGTGAAGTTGAAGACTTTCTGGAGGAACTGTCATTTCTGGCTGAAACTGCTGGCGCAGAGCCTGTGAATCGTTTCATCCAGAAGATTGATACTCCAAATCCCCGTACTTTTGTTGGCTCCGGTAAAATTCAGGAGCTCGCCCTGTTTATAAGCGAGAACAAAATTAACCTTGCAATATTTGATGATGAGCTTACCCCGAGCCAGTTTAGAAACATTGAAGAGATTCTTGGCTGCCGTATTCTCGACAGAACTAATCTGATCCTCGACATTTTTGCACATCGCGCTCGGACATCTCACGCCCGTACTCAGGTAGAACTTGCACAGTATCAGTACCTTCTTCCCCGACTGACTGGTATGTGGACACACCTTGAAAGGCAAAGGGGAGGTATCGGCTTAAGAGGACCGGGTGAAACTGAGATTGAAACTGACAGAAGGGTTATCAGGGATAGGATATTACTGCTTAAAGAACAGCTGAAGAAAATAGATACCCAGATGGCTACACAACGGAAAAACCGCGGGAAGATGATCAGGGTGGCACTTGTCGGTTATACTAATGTCGGCAAATCAACCATTATGAATCTGTTAAGCAAATCGGATGTGTTTGCCGAAAATAAGCTTTTTGCTACTCTCGATACAACAGTCCGTAAAGTTGTAATAGGCAATCTTCCATTTCTGCTTTCAGATACTGTTGGATTTATACGCAAACTGCCAACCGATCTTATTGAGTCATTCAAATCAACCCTCGATGAAGTCCGGGAAGCTGATCTCCTTGTACATATAGTTGATATATCTCATCCTGCCTTTGAAGAACAGATTAAGGTTGTCAATAATACCCTGAAAGATCTTGGAGTATCAGAAAAACCGTTAATAATAGTTTTTAATAAGATCGATGCATTCTCATATACTGTCAAAGATGAAGATGATCTTACTCCTTTGCTAAAAGATAATTATTCTTTATCTGATCTGAAAAAGACCTGGATGTCTTCAGACAAACATCATCTGACCGTATTTGTTTCAGCTATAACAAAAGAAAACGTGGAAGAGCTCCGGAAACTTCTCTATGAAGAGGTAAAGAAAATTCATGTAAAAAGGTATCCTTTTAATGATTTTCTATTTGAGACATAGGCCTCTTTACTCTCCTTATTTTACCCCCTAAATCCCCCAAATGGGAGACTTTTTTAATCTTCTTAAATTCCCCATTTGTAGGGTGAAGGTATTGTATTTTGTTAGTCCCCCAATTGGGGGGTTGCGGGGTTAATATAATTTATTAGCCGCCATATACTCCGCAATCTGAACCGCGTTTGTAGCCGCGCCTTTTCTGATGTTATCTGATACGATCCAGAGATTAAGACATTTTTCTTTCGACAGATCCCTTCTTATCCTTCCGACAAAAACCTCATCTTTGTTATGGGCAAGGATCGGCATAGGATATTTGTTCTCTGCAGGATTATCATAAACTACAACGCCGGGAAACTGCTTTAGTAATTGTATTATGTCTTCGATTTTGAAATCCTTTTCAAACTCAATATTAACAGCTTCTGAATGTCCTCCCACAACCGGTATTCTTACCACTGTTGCAGTAACCTGGATAGTCTGATCTTCAAGTATTTTACGGGTTTCGTCGAGCAGCTTCTGTTCCTCAGTTGTATATCCGTCGGATTGAAATGTTCCACCATGCGGAAAGCAGTTTTTATCAATCTGATGCGCATAAGCCATCTCTCCTTTTATTCCGGCTCTTTCATTCTCCATTTGTGTAACAGCTTTTACTCCGGTACCTGTCACCGATTGATATGTTGCTACTACAAGACGTTTGATTTTGTATTTTCTGTGCAGGGGAGCCAGTGCCATCACCAACTGTATAGTGGAACAGTTGGGATTGGCAATTATCCTGTCACCTTTTTTTATAACATGACTGTTTATCTCAGGAACAACTAACGGAATATTTTTATCCATACGCCAGTAGGAGGAATTGTCAATTACAACAGTTCCGTTTTTTGCAAAAACAGGAGCCCATTCCTTTGATGTTGATGCACCTGCTGAGAAGATGGCAAATTCAGGTCTGGCTTCAACAGCTTCCATAACACTTACAACCTTGACAGCCTTTCCCTTAAAAATGACCTCTTTACCAACCGACCTTTCAGAAGCAGCAGGCAACAATTGTGATACAGGGAAGTTTCTCTCCTCGAGTACTTTCATCATTGTCCTGCCAACCAGCCCGGTGGCTCCTACAACAGCAGTTTTCATACTTATTTGTTTGGAATAAATATAAGTTATTGTATTAAATTTACTGTGAACATTAAAACTGTCAAAATTAACTTTTTTTTCAATTCGTCCCGCTGCATGAAAAAAGTTATTTTGCTGGCTTTATTAATGCCGCTTCCGGCATTGGGCCAGATTGTGGAAAACTTTGAATCGGAAAGTATCGTTAACTGGGTTCAAAGTCCTGAAGAGCGTTGGAAAGCTGATACAACAGCAAGCCTCTCAGGTAGATTTTCATTGCATCATATATTCGATAATCCTGATGCCGGAATTGACCGGATCGGAATCCGGATTAAAAACCTCCATTCTTCCCAGGGAATTACCAGATGGTCATTTCTTGTCAGATATGGATATGATCCTTCATCTTTAAACAACTGGTCAGTATTCCTGATGTCCGATAACGGCCCCGAAAGCATGTCAGCAGATGGCGGAACAAATGGCTATGCATTAGGTGTTAATCTTATCGGATCAGATGATACTCTTCGTCTCTGGAAAGTTAAAGGCAGTCTGGTGACAACTTTAATAAATTGCCGGATAAACTGGCAGACAGATATAGGGATAACAAATGTGGTAAAAATAATAGTTGAAAGATCACAGCAGGGAACCTGGACCGTTTCTGTCAGCAGAATGAATGGAACTCTTATCGGGACGACTATTGGAAATGACAGTGAATTATTCAATCAGGAGTGGTTTGGAGTATATTACAGATACTCAGCAACACGTGACCGGCTTCTCTGGCTCGACGATATAAACATTGAAGGGACTTTTTACGAAGATAGTGAAGCCCCTGTTATCACAAGATGCGAACCATCGGGAAAGAATTCGGTAGAAATAACCCTGAATGAAGAACCTGCTGATGGAATAATGATTCCGGAGAATATTTCATTAAATGTTGAAGAAAACAAGTCAATATCTGTTATAAAGAAGAATAAACTGACATATCAAATCGGATTTACTAAGGAATTCAATAACAGATCAATAAATAACTTGATTATCAATAAATTATGTGATGTTTCCGGCAATTGTTCTCAAAATATCAGGATAGATTTTACTCCTGTGTGGGCTGAAACAGGCGATGTGGTAATATCAGAAATCATGGCCGATCCCCTGCCTGAAGTCTCATTACCCGCTAAGGAATATCTTGAAATAACCAACAGAACCGATTATTCTTTCAACTTAAAAGACTGGAAACTCTCAATTGAAGCTCAAAACACTCTATTACCCGAAACACTTATAACGCCATCCGGGATAATTATTCTCTGTTCCTTCCAGGATACTTTGCTTTTTAAAAAATTTGGGAAAGTCATCGGATTGAAACAATTTCCTTCTCTTACCGATGCCGGAAGGATCGTGTATATTTCTGATAGTACGGGCACTCTGATTCATGGTGTGGAATACTCTTCGGACTGGTACAAAGATGATTTGAAATCGAAGGGAGGATGGTCGCTTGAAATGATAGATATCAGATTCCCGTTTTACGACAAGGACAACTGGATGGCGTCTGAATCAAAGAAAGGGGGTACGCCAGGGACTGTCAATACAGTATCGGAAAGCAATCCTGATAATTCATTTTTTGGAATAAAGAATGTTTTTCCTGATGACAGCATTAACATTCGTGTCCGGTTTTCAGAACCTGTCTTTAGTTTTCCAGAGAAAATCAGGAGCATTAAAATTGGAGAAAAGGGAATAGCAGGGATCTTATCAACGGACCCCCTTTTCCGTGAATTCTCGGTTAAACTGGAGGATCCTCTTCAGAGAACAAAACTTTATCGATTTGAAATTTCGGACGACATTTTTGATTTCGCCGGAAACCTGATAAATAAATGTGATTTTAATTTTGGTCTGTCTGAGTCCGCAGCGCAGGGAGATATTCTTTTTAACGAAGTTCTTTTCAATCCGCTGCCCGGTGATCCTGATTATCTGGAACTATACAACTCTTCGCAGAAAGTTATTGATGCTTCTCGGTTACAGATTATTACTATAAATGATGCTTCCGGTGACAAATCAGAAGCAGTGCCTGTCTCAGATGAAGAAAGATGTATATTACCGGGAGAATATTATGCTATTACCACCGATACAAAAAGAATTTCAGAGAGATATTTTTCAACTGATCCTGATCATCTTTTTGAGACCGGTTCGCTTCCAACAATGTCAGATGATAAGGGACATCTCATCTTGTATAACAGGGAACTTGACAAAATTGATGAGTTACTTTATACTGATGGTATGCACTATTCTCTTCTTTCAACTCATGAAGGTGTTGCTCTTGAAAAAACTGATCCCCGGAATAAATCTGACGAGACTTCCAACTGGCATTCTGCAACTGAGAGTTCGGGGTGGGGAACACCCGGGGCACCCAATTCAGTGTTTGTCGAAATGCCATCAAGTTCCGACAAAGTGATTCTTTCATCATCGAAAATATCTCCTGACAATGATGGGAATGAAGATTTTCTGACAATCATGATGAATCTTAAAGGGAATGGGAATGTTGTTTCTGTGATGGTTTTTGATGAGGCAGGAAATTATGTGAGGAAGGTAGCATCGAATATGTTTGCAGGGGCTGAAGCATCAATAATCTGGGATGGAACAGCGGATAATGGTTCAATGGTCGATACAGGGATATATATCATTCTCATCACTCTTTATAACGATACCGGCAAAACAGAACGGTGGAAAAAAGTCTGTACTGTAATAAGAAACTAAAGTATAAGATTAAGGCTAAGGCTTAGGTTAAGAACCTCTCAACCTCAACTTTTAAACAATGATTTACAATAGTTTTACTGAAATGCCAGTTTGGCAGAAAGCACATAAACTTGCAATTGGAGTATTTAACCTGACAATTAATCTGCCAAGGTCAGAAGATTACGGATTGACATCACAGATTAGAAAATCATCTAACGGCGTTCCCGCATGTATTGCTGAAGGTTTTGGAAGAAGTACTAAAAGAGATAAATCAAATTTTTATGTAATTGCACGAGGCTCATCTTTTGAGACACAGAATCATCTCTTATATGGAAATAGAGTAAGTTACTTTGAATCTCAAATAACTCAGCAACTTTTTAAAGAATACAATGAACTAATTCATGAACTTAATAAAGTAATAAAGTCTTTGGAAGGTTAAGACTGAGGCTGAGGATGAGTTCATGGAACTGCTACTTTTATCCGG